>JBAYVY010000288.1:0-4715 GCA_041674345.1 Phycisphaeraceae bacterium
AACTCCCGCGCGCCGCCTGACGCCGGCTCACAGCGCGGAAATCCATTGGCTTTTCAAAGATGCCGGCGCGGTCATTGCACGCCGCAAACGAAATTGTTGATCCATTGAACTTCCCAAAACCAAGCATACTCCGTACAAAATGCTCCGACAAGCTCTTGGGCCACTACAGATTGGCCTAACGTTCCAGTTTGGCATCGAGTACCTGCCTTTCTGGATTCCATCCGTCAGGCGGTTTGGCGTTCTGGCTCCACCACGGCATTCCGCGCACAATCCAGTGACGTCGTAATTCTAGGTGTGCTGCTGTGCTGTCGTCATAGCCAAACTCCGTGCCGCAGCATGGGCATATTCCATACGATGCGCATCCATTTTCGTCATACGCAGGTTCGTCAAGTCCGGCGTAACCACAAACAGGGCAACTGTATTTCGTACTATTGGCCATTGAAGTAATCCAAATTGCTCGGTTTTCCGTGAACCTTGGGGTCGGGCCTGTAGTAAGTCCTGATAGCACCGTTCTTTGAGACCACACCGAATTCCTCTGTGGCGGGATTATATCGGATAACGTCCCCGTTCGGGCGAACCTTTTCAAGAACTCCTTGACCACGCGAACCAGTCAAAAACGTATCCGCCTTCCCCTGGTATTCAGCCGCTGTCTTCGCCCCGAAGTCAGCACCATGCCTTTGGAAGTGATCGTCAAGCTTTGCATTGTCGGCAAACTTCGCGCCTGTCCCCTTTACGGCAGTGGGACACGCCTTGGCTACATCATCGGCATGTTCCGCCGTTTCCTTCACAGCTTTTTCGGCGGCGATTTTGCCAACCCCTTTCGCCGCCGTTACGGTGGCATCGGTCGCCTTCACCGCCATCTTCACGCCCTTGATCCCGTCTCCCACGATCGGTACCGCCGCCACCAAATTGATCCCGGCTTCCGCCAAATTACCTCTGGCCGCTGAAATACCCGCATTAACCACATCGGCGGCAGTTCCAATAACCGGAATGAAACCCACCACATCAAGCGTCGTCTGAACCCAATCCAACCACCCCCACAGCCCAAGCGGGTCCATTCTTCCCCACATCGCGAAGTACCCCGCATATGCGTTCAACCCATCCGGATACCCCGCTGGATCGCGCTGATAGAACGTGCCAGTCGCGGGGTCGTAGTATCTCCCCCGGAAGTTCATAATGGTGAAGTTGCCGCTATCGAGGATGTCGAGTTCTCTGCCCGTGTAGGCGTAGCGCAGGCCGTAGCCGGATTGTTGCGTGCCCTTCGCCGTGAAGTCGGCGTTGAGGAAATTGGTCTTGCCGAAGGCGTCGTGTTCGGGGAAGAAAAGGGGATGAGTACATATATTTAGGAATCTTGCCATGATTGGGAGCGTGAAACACCGCGCCGCCGGGTTGTTGTCTCGTGCTTCCGGCCATGCCCCCACCTCACACACCCGCCCCCTCGCGGTCAACATATGTACTCATCCCCTTTTCTTTACTGGTGTCATACCAGCGGAGGTAATACTGATGGGTGTCGCGGTTGTAGCCGAGGGTGGTGCCTGCGAGACTGGACGGCGAGACATCCCATACCAGTGTTTTGCCGGCCATTTTCAGCGGGCACTCGGCGTAATGTTCGATGGTGTAGAAGGAGTCGCCGCGTTTGAAGATGGGGATGAGGTCGCCGGGTGATCGCGGATCGTTGAGGATGGGTTGCCGGGTCTTGCGGTCGAGGTCCGGCATGTGATACCAGCCGACGTAGTGGTCATAGCCGCGATGTGACGAATGTCTGTAAAGATAGTGGTCGGTGCAGAGCGTCGCCAGAAGGAAGGCGATGAGGATGAGTGTGAAGCGAAGAAGCCGATGGAATTTCCAGGCCCCGTGAATTGACATGAATTGACTCCGCCATCATTGCCGGTTGCGGCCCGGTCACGTTTTTATACGTCGGCAAACCGGACATGGTTCAGCGAATCTTGTCCGGAACGCCGCACCCCGCACCCCGCATCGCGCAAAGAAAAACCCGCGGGGTTGGCCGCGGGTTTTCGGGAACGGGAACTGCGGTTTGCGGTTGGTGATTCTGGCCCGACGGGAGTGGTGGCACCCTGCGTCAGGGAAATCGTCAACACAGCCCCGGAAAATCGTTCTCAACGCACCGGTTCGGGAATCGGGGCGTCCGTGTAAGTATCGGTCGTTGACTTGCTCGGCTGAAGTCCGTCGTCCTGCGCCTGACGGGCCTTGGCCAGACGGATGTGGCCGGGGTCACGGTCGAACGAGGCATACCATTGCTCGTAGGTTCCGTCCTTGGCCTTGGCCTCGGCGAGGGCGACGGCGGACTCGGTCTGTCGGATCACCGTCATGCGGACGGTGTCATCGGACGTGCTGAAGACCTGTGCGCCGAGGGAATCGCCGACCCCTAGGGAGCCGCTGTTCGGCACCATGGCGAATTGCTGCGCCTGCGCGTCGATGGACGTGGTTTTCTGGCTTTCGCCGCAACCTGTCAGAGCACTCAGAGCCAACGTGGCTGTCAAACCCATCACGACCTTCAAAGTGTTGTTGCCTGCAAACATGATCGAACCTCCCTGAACGAGTGTGTTCCATTCGAGCGATTCCAAATCAACCCTACGCTGGGTTGTTCGCTCGACAGGGGGATCGAACGATATAACGAAAACGGACGCAACGAACTTCCCAAAATCGCGTGCTTTCCCCGACTCGGCAGGCCGGTCAACCGGCATAACCGCTGCGAACGGAAATCCGACCGGCATGGAACTGGCCAAGAAGGGATATTTTGCGGATAATGCGCAGGTGCGTGGCCACCTTAGCTCAGTTGGTAGAGCAGCGCTTTTGTAAAGCGCAGGTCGAGAGTTCGAATCTCTCAGGTGGCTTTGAATGGTAGTTTTTTCTTCACTTCTCGCTTCCATCGTGTTATAAAAATGACTGTTATAGCTGGGTTTACGGCGGCTCAAAAACGAGCCACGGTTGACCTTTATTTGACCTTAACTCGTCCTTTGCGGACGACGAGGCACGCATGTCACGACCGACGATCACGGGTTTGGAGCTGTCCTTCCACAAGCCAACCAAGCGCTGGTGCAAAACGATCCAAGGCAAACGTCACTACTTCGGTTACGGAAAGGGGGCCAGCGATCGGGCGAGTTATCGTACGGCGCTGCTGAAGTACCGTGACTTCGTCGATCGCGAATATCAGGAGGAACTGATTGCAGCGGCAACCCAGAAGACAACGCGACGTCTCCTCCGCTACCAGGCCAGGCAGGCCCGGCAGTGGATGGCGCAGGCAGAACTGGGCATGTTGCACGGGATCGGTTCTTCACGACTCAGCGCAGCCCAACTGGCTCAACTGGACGCAGCCGGTCAGTTGCCGGCGGCTTCGGATGAACAGTTCATGCGACTGATGCAGCAGACGCGCATCAATCATCTCAACAGCACGCCCGCCGGCCCTGCACGGGATGCGTTGCTACAAGGTCGTTCACCTTCGGAATATGTTGGGGGTTTGCCGCCACGTCGGTGAGGTGGACGGGCACAGCGGGCATCGAGCGATGTTCCAACCATTGCTCAATGCGTCGACCGGTATTTGAAGACCAGGGAAAAGGCCGCGACATCCCAAGCCACAGTTCGTTCACTAAGCGTACACGGCTATCGGAGTGCGAAGGTCGGGCTCAAGACATTCCAGCAATTTGTCGGAAATCGTGTTTGGTCGGACGACCAAACCAACGAAAAACTGCTGGCCGACTATCGCACGTATCTGGAAAGCAAAGTCCAGGATGGCAGCTACAAGCCCAACACATTCAACGACAAGCTGAAATTTCTCAAGCTGCACGTGAAGTGGCTGTATCGTCAGCGTCTGATCCCGGAACTGCCCCGTAATCTTCAGGAGGTCGGCGTAAAAGCCAGGACGATCAAGCAGGGCCATCCGCTGACGCTCGAACAGGTCCAGCAACTCTGGGCAGTCGCAGCGCCCCGTGAACGTTGCTGGATGGTGTTGGGGCTCAACTGCGGGTATTACTCGAAGGACATCAGCGATCTGATCCCCAAGGATATGACAGTTGCACCCGGCTACGTCGCCCGCATGCGACAGAAGAAAGATGTCCCCAGCAAGCACCTGTTGTGGGCTGTAACCTGTAACCTAATCGAAGAGTGTCGTTTCAAGGGCCAGGATGCGGCCACGAAGTCGTTATTTCTGTCGAAGAATCACACGGTGTTGAACGAGGCCGGCCGCGATCTGGTGGGCATCTTCTTCAAGAAGTTGGTGGACAGGGCGAAGATCAAAGCGGTCTTCTCACAGTTTCGAGATACCGGTGCTGAATTCGTGGAGAATTATGCCCGTCAGCACACGCCGTACGATCCAAGTCTGACGCAGCTTTACCTCGCTCACCGTGACAACCGTACCGCCCAGTACTACCTGAGCAACGACCCGGCGGTGATGCAGGTGCCGGCGTTGGACCAGGCACTGGCGGCGATGGAGAAGCATTTCAACCTGGAGCACAATCCCAAAGACGCCGCCCAACCGGTGGAGCAAGACGCAACGAAATAACACTTTGCGGGTTGTTTTTTTAGCACATCTGCGACGATACTGACGGCCATGGCACGTCCCCTCAGTCAACCTGTTAACCTGAGTTTTGTTTAAGAGGCGAGGCAATGGGGGAAGTCCACGTCGGGATCGAGCCGCAGCGAGGGTTTCCTGGGTTGCTTGGCATATGCGATCAGTCCGGCCAGCAGATGCACGAAAA
>JBAYVY010000289.1:0-4689 GCA_041674345.1 Phycisphaeraceae bacterium
ATCAGTTTGATATTGCGATATTCGCGCCAGTTGCCGCGCTCGCGTGTGATGGCGAGCTTGGGGTCGTTCAGCAGATACTTCGCGGCGGTCGCGCCGAGCGCGACGATCACCTTCGGTTGAATGGGTAAAGAAAAGGGGATGAGTACATATTAAATATGTTGACCGCGAGAGGGTGGATGTGTAAGGTGTGTAAGGTGGGGGCATGGCAAGAAGCACGAGACAACAACCCGGCGGCACGGTGTTTCACGTTCTCAATCATGGCAGGATTCCTAAATATATGTACTCATCCCCTTTCTTCCCCCGGTGGCCTGGCGGCGGCGCGGTTGTTCAGCATCCTCGGCTCCGCCCAACTGCACCACGTCCAACCGTTGGCCTACCTGCACGACCTGATCCGTCGTCCGCCCGTCATGCAACTGTTCGTCAATGTCGCGTCGCCGATATCGCAGCAGCGCCCGCCCCGTCGCCTCCAGCATCCCGCACACCCGCGCCGATTCGCAATACCGATACGTCCCGTCGATGTGCGCCCGTTCCGCCGGGTGCGCGTAAACCGGCGAGCCGGACCACTCCGCGATTTCCGCCAGACCGGCGGTGTGATCGAGGTGTCCGTGCGTCAGCAGTATCGCCCGCAGATCGCCCGTCGTTCGTCGCTTCTTATTTCACGCGGCAGTATTTGGCTCTTCCGCCTTTGGGGCAGTTGAGGGCTTTCTGGAGGGCTTCCTGATATTCCATGCTGGAGGGTTGGAACCAATGCTCGCCGTCGATGGAATACTGGACGCCGATCTCGTAGTACATTTCCATACCGGCCATTTCTTCGGGTTTCTGCGCTTTGCGTGCGGCTTCGAGCTTGGCTTTCGCCTCGTCGGTGTATTTGTCGTAGAAACCGGGGAAGCGTTCTTTTTCGCTGTCGCAACTGCCGCAGGAGAAGAAGTGGGCGCGGATGGCGGGGTTTCCGTCTGGGCTGGAGATGGGGGGGAACTGGTCGGCCTTGTCCTTGAAGTAGGTTTTTTTGACCGTGTCGTAGAACCACGCCTTGCCGCTGCCGGGTGGGGTGCCGGGATTGTCGGCGAAGTTCCTGAAGATGAAGAAGCCCGCGACGACGACGACGACGACGGCGACGACGACGACGGCATTCTGATTGGCGTTGATTTTGTCCCGAAGCCCCATGTTTCCACCTTGTGATTGAGTGTGGGTTCTGACGGATTCACCGATCATACCAAAGATTTCACGAAGGCCCATGCCAGACTCTTTCCGAATTGTCGTCCAGCGGTCAGCGGCACCGCGGAGCATCCGGCGAATCGTGACGCGCCTCCATTCCATGCCGATGCGTCGATTCGCGCCGGGCCGGCCTCGCCGAACGGCGATAGCCGTACCAAACATCTTTATTTGTACCGCGTTACGCTCACTTACGCAATCTCATTCGCACAAAAAGAGCGGACATGATTCCATCGCCCGACCGAACGGCTTTCGCCGACGGGTCACTTGGGCGCGGCCGGCGGCTTGGGAGCGGGCTTGGCGTCGGGCTTGGTCTCGGCGGGTTTTTCGGCGGCCTTTTTCTGCGCCTCGGCGGCGGCCTTCTTCTTGGCTTCCTCGGCGGCCTTGAACTCGTCGGACTTTTCGTCCTTGCCCTCGGCGGGGTGATTCTTCTTGGCGTAGAGCATGATGTTGGTCATCAACTGTCTGGCCGATCGCGTGCCGTAACCGAAGATGCCCCACACCGGCTGGCCGAGCATCGCGTTGCTCATGTCCTCGGCGCTGATGATGACCCGCGGCTGATCGTCGAAGTTGATCGCCTGAAGGGCCGGCTGGGTGCTGATGCCCAGACGCTGCTTGTAGTACACGCGGTAATCGACCAGACTGTTGTTGAACGCGTTGTCGATGCCCGAACCGTTGATGATCGGACTGGCCGGTGACAGGCGGCGGATCGGATTGTTCGGGAACGCCTTGGCGAGCATCTCCCGGACCGAAGCACTGAACGCCGGTTGCCCCCCGGCGGTCTCGAACAGAATGATGCCGCCCTTGGCGACGAACGCCTGGATGCCCTTGATGTCGTCGTCGGTGAATTTCGTCTCGGCGGTTCCGACGACGTGGATCATGGACACGTCGGCCTCGCCGATGTCCTTCATGTCGTAGGTCAGCATCTTCGGATCGGCCTTGCTCTGGTTGTTGTCGAAATAGTTCTGATATCGCCAGGCGAGCGGTTCGGGGTTCCAGTTGCCTTGGTATCGGGCGCGTCCGACGAAAACGCCGTTGGCGCTGGAGCCGGTCTTCGATTCGGTGTGAATCTCCAGCCGGTTTCGCGGCTTGGTTTTTTCGATGGAGTACTCGAAGATGTTGCCCATCAGTTGATACGAGGCGGCTTCTTTCTGGCTATCGACCTGCCAACCGGCGGCGGGGTCTTTGGTCAGAATCACGATCAGGTGTCGCACGCCGTTGTTCAGCACCATCGCGTCGGCGCCCTTGATCGGATACACCATGTCCATGAGCGTGTCGTTCGACGCCAGCGGCTTGAACTTGTAGGGATAGGCCTTCTCGAAAATCTGTGTGACGGATTCGACGAACTGCTTGCTGGCGGCATCGGCGTTGACCACCAGCAACCCGCCCATGTCCAGATATTCCTTGAGCTTGGCGATCTGTTCATCGGTGAGCGTCAGCGGCGTGTGGCCGGAGATATACAGCAGCGGCGCGTCCATCCACTCGGTGGCGGGACGGTCGATGCCGACCACCTGCCAGTTCATATGGATTTCAAACTCATTGCTCGCCCAGGCGGTCAGATTGGCGATGTCGCGCGGGCGGTTGTTCCACGGATAGCCGGGGATTTCCAGCTTATTGACGAAGACGGGCACACGGCCGCGTGAGAGGAAGATCAGCGCGAAGGCGGTGTTGACATCTTCACCGTTGCCGCCGGGGATCGCTCCGCCGCCCTGCTGCGCGCTGACGAACAGGGAAGCGCCGACGCGATACCAGTCCTCGCCCTTGAAATACTTGCGTCCCGACGCCACGCCGACTCGTTCCACGCCCACCATGCCGTAGGCGTTGTTCGCCGCGGGCTGGAAGTTCTGATCGAACCACTTGACGCCCATCTCGATGCGTTTGTGAACCGGGTGGTTTTCCGTGACGCCCGGTTTGATGAACTCGGCGGCGTGCAGATAGTCCTCGGTGATGTAAAGGCACGCCAGACCCGCGGCGGTCATGTTCATCGTCGATTTGTCATTGCTCTTGGCGTAGCCCCAGCCGCCGTCGGCGTTCTGCGTGTCCATGAAGTGTTTCTCGGCCCGCTGCCAACTGCTCTGGCTGACCGGCACATCGCGTTTCTGGCATTCCCACAAGCCCAGGATTCCGTACTGCGTGCAGGAATTGTCCCAGTCGTCCTGTTTTTTCAGCGCATAACGGTACGTTCCATTGTCGCTCAGCGCTTCCATCAGCCGGTAGGCGTCGGTCTTGAGAAACTCCAGGAACTGGTCGGGCAACTGAGGCCAGACGTGCGCCCGAAGCCCCGTCGCATATGTGCCCGGCGGGTCGAGCTTGGTCATGAAGTCCAGCCCCTTCTGCAACTTCGGATTGCCCTGATATTCTTCACCGGTGGCCAGCAGCGCGTCCAGCACCAGCGCCGTCCATCCGCCGTATTGCCCTTCCTGATGCCCGGCCCCTTCGCCCGGCTTGGGCGCGACGTTCTGCTTCTCCCAGTTGCCCCACTGTTTCTGGATGCCGTACAGATACTGCACCCCGGCTTTGATCGCCGCGGTCACCTGCGCGTCGGTCACGTCCGCCCGTGCCGCCGCCGCCGCGCCAAAACCGCTGATGAACATCGCCGCCGCCAGTCCGCTGATGAACGATCGTCGCATGGCATGTCTCCGTCAAAACGTCTTTTGCGCCTTGCGGGTTGCGTCCCGCGGTGTGCGGCTCGCGTCCTTTCGCAAACCGCACCCCGCAATCCGCAAAGCGCTAGGGTCGATACACATAAAGCATCAGCGGCGAACCCAACTCCCCCATCGCCCGCCGCATCGTCGTCGCGTCCAAACTCCATCCCGTCGCCTTCACGTCACCGCCCCGCCGGTTCGCGCCGCCCAGCAGCGTTTGCACCAGCCCGGCCGGCCTCCATCCGTATTGCACCACCAGCGGATCATCCGCCTCGATCTTCCCCTTCACCCGCGCCGCTTCGATCGCATCGCTCAGATGCCCCACCTGATCCACCAGCCCCGCGCTCACCGCCTCGTCCGCCATGAACACCTGTCCCTGCGTCGCGGCATCCAACTGTTCCTGACTCATCACATGCCCCCGGCCCTGTTTCACCACCTCAATGAATCGTCCGTGCATCGCGTCCAGCAGATGCTGCACGTCCGTCCGATCCGCCTGGTTCCAGTCCCGCATCACATCGTTGGCGATGCTCTTCTTCGGCGAAGTCGTCGCCGTCAAAACCTCCGGCTTGATCCCCAGCTTCTCATTCAACAACTTCCCGAACGTCAGCACCTGCGCGATCACCCCGATCGACCCGGTCACGCACGTCGGCTGGGCGTAAATCTCATCCGCCCCGCACGACACGTAATACGCCCCGCTGGCGGCGATCGAGCCGTAACTGGCGATGATCGGCAGCTTCGCGTCGCGCTTCAATCGCTCCAGTTCATGCGCCATTTCCTCGCTGGGTCCGACCATGCCCCCGCCGCTGTTCACACGCAGCACCACCGCCTTCAC
>JBAYVY010000290.1:0-4684 GCA_041674345.1 Phycisphaeraceae bacterium
CTCCGCTTCAGTCCGGCTCGCTGCGCTCGCCTTCCTTCCGCTACGCCTGCTTGACCCGGCGGTCCCCTACCCTGACACTTCTATTGAGACGAAAACCCCTGACACTTCTATTGAGACAGAACAGCCCGTAAGGGCTGGCTTTCCCGCTTTACGTTGGTGACGTACACTGACGGGTCGCATGACGAGTATCACGACGACAAGTCAGGGCGTGGCGGGATCGGCGTGGCGGGTGCGTCTGATCGGGTTGGCGATCGCGCTGATCTGCGCGGCGCCGCTGGGGATCGCGTTGTGGCTGACGCCGAGTGTCAGTGGCGAGGGGACGCATGAGCAGTTGGGTTTGCCGCCGTGTTCGACGCTGATGTTCACGGGCTGGCCCTGTCCGACGTGCGGGTGGACGACGACGTTCGCGTTGACGATGCATGGTCGTCCGCTGGAGGCGGTGTTGGTTCAACCGGCGGGGGCGTTGATGTCGTTCGGGTGCATCGCGGCGTTTTTCGGCGGGCTTTACATGCTGTGGACCGGAATCAGCTTGTGGCCGATGGTCAGCGGATGGTTCACGCGGTCGTCGCTGCTGTGGCCGGCGGTGATCGTGCTGCTAAGCTGGGCGTACAAGGCGGCGTTAGTGAAAGGGGTGTTGTGAAAATGTTCAAGGTTCAAAGTTCAAGGTTCAAGGTGTTGCGGAGTGAGCGAATGGTGCGGCGGTGTTTGACATCGCCCATCGCCCATCGCACATCGCAGATTGTTTTGCTGATGTCGCTGGCCGCGCTGGGGGGGTGCGAGGCGGCGGGATTCGTGGCCGAGGCGGTGGCCGGGGGCGAGGCCCCGCCGATCAAGGTGACGGCTGAATACAAGGGGTTGGACGGCAAGGCCGTGGCGGTGGTGGTGAACGCGGATTTGCCGATGTTGTATCAGTTTCCGCAGGTGCAGTTGGAGGTGGGCACGGCGGTGGGTCGCGCGATCGCCGGGAACGTGCCGGGCGTGTCGGTGGTGGACCCCAGGCAGGTGGTGGAGTTTCAGACGCGGAACATTTACTGGAACACCGTGCCCTACGGCCAGTTGATGAAAAAGCTGGGCGTCCAGCGGCTGGTGTTCATCGAGATGATCGAGTACCGGACGCATGAACCGGGCAACCAGGCGATGTACCGGGGCGTCGCGGCGGCACGGATCGACGTGGCGGAGGCCGACGGCAAGAACCCCGACAACGTGGTGTATTCGACGGTGGCGAACGTGGCGTACCCGCCGGATCGGCCGGAGGGGATACCGGACGCCCACGAGTTGACGATCCGCAAGGGGATGCTGGACCTGTTCGCCCGCGCGGTGGCCGGCCGGTTCCACGATCACGAGGAAACGCGTCCCAAGAGCAAGGGGAACTGAAGAATGTTCAATGTTCAATGTTCAATGTTCAAAATGTTCAATGTGTTGCGAAGTAACCAACCGACGCGGCGGGTGGCTTGCATTGCACATTGCACATTGCGCATTGCACATCACGCCCGGCTCATCGCTTTGCTGTTCGTCGCGGTATTCGCGTTGGCCGGTTGCGACACGGTGGGTTACGTGGCGACGGCGATCGGCGGGGGCGGGGACATCCCGGCGTTGTATGCGTTGAAGGACCGGCCCACGCTGGTGTTCGTGGACGACCCGGCTCACAAACTCTCGACCACGACGCTCGCGGGGTTGATCGCCGGTCGTGTGGGACAGGAGTTGGAAGACGAGAAGGTCGTGACGCGCGTGATTGATCCGACGGTGGTGGATCAGATGCGGGCCGAACACAGCGAGTTCGCCACCTGGCCCATCGACAAGATCGGCAAGCAGGCGGGCGCGGAGCAGGTGATCTACATCAGCGTTCAGGAGTGGAAGATGGTGACCGAGGGGGGCGCGATGTACGAGCCGACCTGCGAGGTGCGGGTGAAAGTGGTGGACGTGCCCAGCGGGACGCGGCTGTTCCCCGATCCTTCCACGGAACTGGGATACCCGATGGCGACCCAACGCAGGCACACGGACATGCTCAAGACGGACGCGGCGACGGGCCTGGTGCTGGCGCGCGACCTGGCGGAACACGCCGCGGGCGACATCGCCAAAATGTTCTACGCCCACGAAGGCCCCGAACCGGGCGCGAAAAAGTAAGAAAGCGCGTGAGAAGGGCTTGCGCCCTGCGGCTTGCGGGAGTGGCGATTTCCGCAAGCCGCAGGACGCAGGACGCAAGCCCGACCGTCGATCAACAGCTTCTCACTCGCCTTCTAAGTTCATCCGCGATCTTTGATTTGAGATCGCAGATCAAAGATTCCCCATGTTTCACATCATTGACCAGGCGACGTGTGAGCGGACGCCGCTGATGGCGACACTGGCGGCGGATGTTTGCCGCGCCGTGAATGAAGCGGCGGGCGAGCGGCGACATCGCACACTGGTGCTGGGTCGCGCCGAAGCGGCGAAAGAGGCGGGGCTGGAGCCGGACGAGGTGATCGCCTGCCCACGCGATGCCCTGGTGCCGGGCGGCGTGGCGGTGATGAGAAGGTGGGTGAAGGAGAATAAATCCCGGCCAAGGCCGAAGACGGCCATGACCGGGCTTGGGGGCGAAAGCACGCCGGTGGTTTGTTGGTCGGCGGGGTGTGAGATGCTGATGTCGCTGGTGTTGGCCGAGACATTGCGGATCATGCCCGGCGATGCGCATCGGGCAATGGACGCGCGGCGACTGGCATCGGCGGATCGAATGACACTGCGGGAGCAGTGGGGCGTGAGCGATGGCGAACGCGTGGTGGTGTTGCTGTGCGATCAACCCGGCGAGGCGGACGCGGATCAGGCGCTGATCGCGGCGGGACTGGCGGCGGAAACGGGCCGGCCTTGGCGATTGCTGTTGCACCCGGCGGCGAAAAACCTGGACATGGCGCAACATGTCACCCGGCAAATGGGTCATGCGGATCGGATCATCTTGGACCGGCGCGTGGCGGTGACGTGGCGCGTGCTGCCCGGCTGCGATGCCGCGCTGTGGCTCACCCCCGGAACCACCCCCGGAACCACCCCCGGAACCACCCCCGCCCCCGGAACCATCCCCGCCCCCGGAACCGCCCCCATCCCCGGAAGTGGAAGTAGTGGAAGTGGAAGTCAGGCAAGCCGTGCGGGTTCAACTTCCGGGGGCGGGAACACTTCCGGGGGGTTGGCGTTGGCTTGGGCGATGATGTCGGGTGTGCCGATCGTGGCCGAGCCGCACGACTGGCTGGCGCATGATGCGACGGCGTGGATCGGGCAAACAGGACGCGCCAGAACATTGGCGAGTTTGTTGTGCAAAGTGTACGACCAGCCGGGAGATGCGAAACGATTGGCCGAAGCGGCGTCGGCGTGGGCGAAGCAGCGATTCGATCCGGCGCAAGCCGCGGCGTGGTGGGGGGAGTTGTCAGATTGCCAAAGAAACGATTCATCATTCCATTTGACAGCTTTGAAAAGGGGTTCCTGATGTTCGGCATCAAATTCACCCAATCCAGTGCCACCACCTATGTCATCCAATACAGCAAAGGACTGGTCAAACGCGAAGGCGCGGGTTTGTCATTTTTTTACTATGCCCCGACTTCCGTGCTGGTCATGGTGCCGCTGTCCAGCGCCGATGTGCCGTTCGCATTCAATGATCTGTTCATCGGACACCATTCCCATGTCTCCGCACGCTATCGAGTTTCCAGATGTTGATCGGACCCAATGCCAGCGGTGAAACGACTTTTTTGGACGTGGTGGGATTTCCGGGTGATTTGCTTTCACACGGCTTGGATGAAGCCATCACTGAACGGTCCTCCGATATCCACGATCTGTTTTCCTTCCGCAAGGGCGACCGCTTTGAACTTGCCGTTGAATTGGAAATCCCAGCGGCCAAGAAAGCGAAATTGCCGCCGAAACCGGAGTACCGCTTCATCCGTTATGAGGTATCTATCGGATGGGAAACCAAATCCGGTGAACATCATATCTTTGATGAACAGGTCATCCTGTTGGAAGAATCAAGCCACACCGCAACATCCAAAGAACGCCCCCTTTTCCCTGATCCAATGCTGCCCCCCACGACAATTATGCACAGCAAACAGGCGGGAAAAAAGAAGAAACGTATCGTTCGCAAGGTTTATGAGCGAAACGACAATTTCTACTCCGAAGTGGGAAAGGCCAAGGGACAAGGGGGCTGAAGCGTGGGTTTGGGCACAATCACCACAAACCGCCATTGTCCTCGGATGGAAAGACGACCCGCGCGGCCTCCGGCCCTATCTGGAAAAACAAAACTTGTGGAGTCCGCAAGCGAGCAAACCCCACGATCCCAAAATGGCAATGAAGCAATCGCTTCGATTCAAGCGACGAGGCGGCAGCGCGAGTTTTTTCTCCGAACTGGCCGGCAAGGTGGGTTTGCGATCTTGCCAAGACCCGGCTTTTCAAAAATTCCGCCGCAAACTCGCGGAATGGTTCCCGAAAGAAGCCGAATAGCCCTTTCATTTTGAGGCGCAGCCCCGGCTCGCAAGCCGCGGCTGATATCAGGCGATGCGGTATCCCCCCGCAGGTGACAATTCCCCCGCGTTGTCATACCATTTATCATCGTCTTGTCTGGAATCGCCTCAATGTTGCTACTGGATGAAAAACACAAGGAACTGGCCGAGTGGCTGGCGGCTGAACTGTCCGAAGTCGAGGTGCGCTTCGCCGTCGAACTGCACAGCGACATCAC
>JBAYVY010000291.1:0-4675 GCA_041674345.1 Phycisphaeraceae bacterium
CGGTGAACAGTGGAGGCATGGCGGGCAAGCATAGCGGGAGCGAAGCGAAGGCGGAAGTGGGAAGGCGGAAGTGTGGGAAGGCGGAAGTTCAGAATGCGGAAACAACCGCCCATCCGAACTTCCGACTTCCGACTTCGGACTTCCGGCTTTTCCATTTTCCATTAAATCGGGTACGAATATCCACGTTTTTCCCGGAAAAAACGTGATTTTTGCGGCGATCCCCCGTTTGACGCGCATCGCCGACTCGCTACAATCCGCGAAGTCTGGTTGAACTGGTTGTGAAAACTTTTGTGAGTTGACGCATGGCGGATGATAAACCGTCTGGACGCTTAATCTTTCCACGATGGGCGAATTTGCTGTTGCCGTTGGTGGTTGTCACCGCGGTCGGCGGGCCGGCGTACCTCGGCCTGCTCGTGCCGTTCGCGCTGTCGCCCACCACGCTGAACGTCGGCTATCAGCCCGCGCAGCCCGTGCCGTACAGTCACGAGTTGCATGTCAATCAGCTCGGCATGGATTGTCGTTACTGTCACAACACCGTCGATCAAGCCGCGTTCGCCGCGATCCCGCCCACGCAAACCTGCATGAATTGCCATCACGCCATTCGCAAAGACAGCGAAAAGCTCCAGCGGGTGCGAGAAAGTTTCCAGACCGGCAAGCCCGTCGCGTGGGTGAAGGTTCACGATCTGCCCGACTACGTTTACTTCAATCACTCGGTACACGTGAACTCCGGCGTAAGCTGCGTCGAATGTCACGGCCGGGTCGATCGCATGAACGAACAGGGCGTGCATACCGTGCGGAACATGAGCATGAGCTGGTGTCTGGATTGCCACCGCGATCCCGAACCGCGCCTTCGCCCGCGGAGTGAAGTGTTCAATCTCGGCTGGACCCCGGCCAACGGACAAACGCAGGCGCAATTCGCCCGCGACCAGGATTTGTTGAAAAAACACAACATTCCCCCGACCCGCAAACTGACCGATTGCTCGACGTGCCACAGGTGATGTGGCATGTTCAATGTGCGATGTGCGATGTGCGATGTGCGATGTGCGATGTGCAATGTGAAGACAAAGACGACCCCATGATGGAAGACGATACGAACGTGATAGCCGAAACTCGAAACTCGAAACTCGAAACTCCCGCCACCGGCCCGGCGTACTGGCGTTCGCTGGATGAGCTGGCCGATACGCCCGACTTCCGGGGGTTCGTCGAGAAGGAGTTTCCCGGTTACGCGCCGGAACTGATGCTCAGCGGCACGCGGCGGACGTTTTTGAAACTGATGGGCGCGTCGGTCGCGCTGGCGGGGCTGGTCGGCTGCCGGCGATGGCCGGAGCGCAAACTCGCGCCGTACACCTCGCGCCCGGAAAACCGCACGCCGGGCGTCCCGCAGTTTTACGCCACCGCGATGGAACTGGACGGCATCGCGCAACCGCTGCTGGTCAAGGCCTACGACGGCCGGCCGGTGAAAATCGAAGGCAACCCGGATCACCCGGCGTCCGGCGGGGCCGCGTCGCTGCCGGCGCAGGCGTCGATATTGAATCTGTACGACCCGCAACGCAGCCGCTCGCCCCGGAAAAACGGCGCCGATGCGACGTGGGCCGAGGCGGAAGCCGCGATGAAACAGATCATCGCCGATGCGAAAGCGGGCGGCGGGGCGGGGCTGGTGGTGTTGAGCGAACCGACTTCATCGCCGACGGTGGCACGGTTGAAGGCGACATTGCTCCAACAACTTCCGGGGGCGAAATGGGCGACGTACAGCGCGATGGGCGCGGACGCGGCGGTCGGCGGGGCGCGGCCGATTTATTCATTGGCGGGGGCGAAAGTGATCGTCGCGCTGGATTGCGATTTTCTCGGCGATCACGGCGAACAGGTGCGATTGACGCGCCAGTTCGCCGATTCACGCCGGACGGTCGATACGGAAAAAACGAGCAGCCGGTTGTATGTCGCCGAGCCGTGTTTCACGATCACCGGCACCAACGCCGATGTTCGCATGGCGATGCGGCGATCTCGCATCGGCGAACTGGCGTCGGCGATCGCAACGGAGCTGGGCATCAACGGAGCGCCCCCGGAAGTGTCCCCGAAAGCTGTGCCCCCGGAAGCGGCGAAAGATGATGTGATCGTCCAACGCGCCGCGCGAATCGCCGCCGACCTGAAACGCGCCGGCGACAAAGCGGTCGTCATGGCCGGCGCATCACAACCCCCGGAAGTGCATGCGCTGGTCGCGGCAATCAACGGCAAACTCGGCGGGCCGGTGCGATATGTGCAAGTCGAACAGCCCGGCGACATTCCGGGGGTGCCGGGGGTGACCGGCGTGCGAACGCTGATCGCGCTCGGCGGCAATCCGTTGTACGACGGTTCGCCCGATGTGGTGAAACTCGTCGAATCCGCCAAGACCCTCGTACACCTGTCGCACGATGTGAACGACACCTCCGCGCCCCCCGGAACCCCCGGAAGTAAAACGACCTGGCACCTGCCGCGGGCGCATGATTTGGAAGCATGGGGCGACGCGCGTACCGCTGACGGTCAGATCGTGCTGATTCAGCCGCTGATCTACCCGCTGTTCGGCGGGCGCAGCATGATCGAACTGCTCGCCCTGCTGACCGGCACCCCCGGAAGCACCCCCGGAAGCACCCCCGGAAGCGCCCCCGGAAGCGCCCCCGGAAGCGCCCCCGGAAGCGCCCCCGGAAGCGCCGACGCGCTGGCGGAGGTCCGCAAGACGCACGCGCTGACCGAAAAGGCATGGCGCAAAGCATTGCACGATGGTTTCATCGCCGACACCGCATACCCCGCCGCCCAGCCGCCGAAGTTCACCGGCTTCAAATCCGAAATCCGAAATCCGAAATCCGAAATCGTCTTTCGCCGCGATTACAAAGTCCTCGACGGTCGCTTCGCCAACAACGGCTGGTTGCAGGAATTGCCCGAACCGTTGAGCAAGCTCACCTGGGGCAACGCCGCGGTGATCGGCCTGAACGACGCCGATCGACTCGGCGTGAAGTTCGGCGACGTCATTCGCATCACCATCAACTCCGCCTCCGCCGATCTGCCGGTGTACGTGCTGCCCGGTCAGCCCGATGGTTCGGTCGCGGTGACGCTGGGTTACGGTCGCAAGCACATCGGCCACATCGGTGAGAACGTCGGCGTGGATGTGTATCCGCTGTGGCGCGCTTCCGGGCAAACTTCCGGGGGTGCGAAAATCGAACGCACAGGCGCACACATCGCATTGGCATGCACACAGGATCATTTCGCCATCGACCCGGTGGGTCGAAAGATGCGGGAAGAACGCGCCACGCATGAATTGATCCGCTCGGCCACGCTGGATGAGTTCAAACACCGGCCCGACTTCGCCACCGCCCATGCCGAAGGCGAAAAAGTTCATTTACCGCTGGCGGGCATCGCCACCGGGCGTGGGGAGCAGCCGTTTGAAAACCCGCTCGATGAAGCCGGTAAAGCCGTCGATTATGCGTGGGGCATGACGATTGATCTGAACGCCTGCACGGGCTGCAATGCGTGCGTGATCGCCTGTCAGTCGGAGAACAACATTCCGATCGTCGGTGCGCCGCAGGTGAAGATGAACCGTGAAATGCACTGGCTCCGCATCGACCGTTATTTCGCCGGCGACCCCCGGAAGCAGGACGAGGTGAAGGCCGTGCATCAGCCGATGATGTGTCAGCAATGCGAGAACGCGCCCTGCGAGCAGGTCTGTCCGGTGGCCGCGACGACGCACGACACCGAGGGGTTGAACGTGATGGTTTACAACCGCTGCATCGGCACGCGGTATTGCTCGAACAACTGTCCGTACAAGGTGCGTCGGTTCAACTTTTTCGACTTCAACAGCCGCGATCCGAAAACGCCCGGCGACACCCCGCCTTATCTGGGCATCCCCGATCAGCAGCCGCTGGAACAGGTCGGCCCGCTGGCGCAAATGAGGAACAACCCCGACGTGACCGTTCGCATGCGCGGCGTGATGGAAAAATGCACCTTCTGCACCCAGCGCATCCAGACCGCCAAACAGGACGCCGTCGCCGCCGGACGAAAAGTCGCCGGCGATGAAATCCAAACCGCCTGTCAGCAAACCTGCCCCGCCAGGGCGATCAGCTTCGGCAATCTCAAAGACTCCACCTCGCTGGTCCACGAACAGTATTACACCAACGAACGCGGCTACGCGATCCTTGATGACTTCAACACCCGACCGCGAACCAGGTATCTGGCGAAAGTGACGAATCCCGCCCCCGGAAGTAAAGAAAACGCATAAGCAAGTTTCAACATGGCAACGATTACTTCACAACCCGACCCTTCGCTGATCGCCGACAACCGCGCCGAGACGCCGGGCACGCGCGCCCCGCTGGTGCTCGGCGGGCGCGACTTCGATTCGGTCACCGCCCTGGTCAGCGACATCGCCCTCAATCCCGTCCGCGACACTCCCCTGGCCTGGTACATCGCCTTTTTCATCGCCGCTTCACTCATGGGCATGTTGTTCGGGCTGGTCGGTTATCTGATGGCCACCGGCGTGGGCGTGTGGGGCAACAACCAGCCCGTCGCGTGGGGCTTCCCCATCGTCAACTTCGTCTTCTGGGTCGGCATCGGTCACGCAGGGACATTGATCTCCGCGATCCTCTTTTTGTTCCGTCAAAACTGGCGCACGGGCATCAATCGTTTCGCCGAGGCGATGACGATTTTCGCC
>JBAYVY010000292.1:0-4661 GCA_041674345.1 Phycisphaeraceae bacterium
CCTTTTTTGGAGGTTCCCCCATGGCTGCCAAAGCCCCTACCAAGAGCGAAGTTCTCTCCGCCATCGCTGAGAAAACCGGCCTCGCTCGCAAACAAGTCAACGGTGTCCTCGATGAACTCGGCGGTCTGATCGCCAAGAATCTGTCCAAGTCCGGCCCCGGCGTCTTCGCCATCCCCGGCCTGATGAAGGTCACCGCCGTCCGAAAGCCCGCCACCAAAGCGCGCAAAGGCATCAACCCCTTCACCAAGGAAGAGGTCATGTTCAAAGCCAAGCCCGCCCGCACCGTCATCAAAATCCGCCCCCTCAAGGGCCTCAAAGACAAAGTCAAATAAGACCGGCCACTGTTTGATTGACAAAACCCCGGCGATCCATTCGTCGGGGTTTTTTCGTCATTCCCAACAAGTTGTCGTTTCCCCGCCATTACCGTAGCATCTTCGGTCCCCGCCTTGAGGACAAGGCGGCTCGCTTCCCGAACCCCGAACCCCGAATCCCCCCATGACCGACACACCCACCCCCTCCGTCAAAAACATGGACGACATCGTCGCCCTCTGCCGCCGACGCGGCTTCGTCTGGCAATCCTCCGAAATCTACGGCGGCATCAACGGCTTCTGGGACTACGGACCCCTGGGCGTCGAACTCAAACGCAACCTCAAAAACGCCTGGTGGAACGATATCGTCAAATGCCCCCCCGACGGCCCCGACGGCCACCCCATCGACACCGTGGGCCTCGACTGCACCATCATCATGCACCCCAAAGTCTGGGAAGCATCAGGACACGTCGCGGGTTTCAACGACCCGATGGTGGATTGCAAAGCATGCAAAGCGAGATTCCGGGCCGATCACCTTCATGCAATGGAACTGGTTTATACAGACAAATTTCACGCACTCATTTATGGCCTTGGGGAACCGGAAGAAGTTCTTCATGCAAACGAAAAAAATATTAAGCGATTTTTAAAAGTTCATGGCGAAGTCGTTAACCAATCTTCAGTGGTCAACTTTTTGTCGCTCACGCCTGACGGACAACAAAGGTTTGCTTGCCCAAATTGCGAACAAGTCGGCACACTCACCGAACCGCGCCAATTCAATTTGATGTTTCCGTCCTACGCCGGCGCGGTATTCGATGAAGCCAACAAGGTGTACCTCCGCCCCGAAACGGCGCAGGGCATCTTCACGCAATTCTGGAATGTCGTCGATACCTCGCGCGTGAAGGTACCCTTCGGCATCGCGCAGATCGGTAAGGCGTTTCGCAACGAGGTTACACCGCGTAATTACACATACCGTTCGCGCGAATTCGAGCAGATGGAAATTGAGTTCTTCATCCACCCCGATACCGCGAATGAATGGTATGCTTGGTGGCGCGATCAGCGATTCAAATGGTGGCAATCCGTTGGGTTATCCCCTCAAAATCTCCAGCTGCGCGAACATGACAAAGATGAACTGGCCCATTACGCCAAGACGGGAGCGGGGACCAGCGATATCGAATACAAATTCCCCTTCACCGCCCCCGGCTTCGGCGAACTGGAAGGCGTGGCCCACCGGGCTGACTTCGACCTTCGCGCCCACGCCACGGCCTGCGGCAAGGGCGACAAACTCCAATACTTCGACCAGGCGAAAAATGAGCGGTATTTCCCCCACGTCATCGAACCCAGCGCCGGGGCCGACCGCGGCACGCTCGCCCTGCTCTGCGAAGCGTACACCCCCGACACCTCCCGCGCCAGCGGCGTGTATATGAATTTCACACCCCGCATGGCGCCCATCAAGGCGGCCATCTTCCCCCTGGTCAACAAAGACGGCATGCCCGAAGTCGCCGACACTCTCCACCGCCAATTGCGCAAACGATGGAACATCCAGTGCGACGCCAAGCAATCCATCGGCAAACGCTACGCCCGCATGGACGAAGCCGGGACGCCCTACTGCTTCACCATCGACGGCGACACGCTGACCGACCAGACCGTCACCGTGCGCGAACGCAACACACAGGCGCAGGAACGGGTCGCGCTGGACAAAGTGGAAGCATACCTGGCCGAGAAGATCGGATAACGTCGCGCCATCGTCCACCCAAGGCGGTGCCCCCGGAAGTGAAGACGCGCTCTGCCTTGGCTTGGGTACAATCCATGCAAGCCAAGGCAGAGCGAAGCGCCGCCTTGGGTTCTTCGGGCCTTGTTTTGACTGAAGGGAGTTTCAGATGCCGCGTCCGGGTTATCGCTGGCGGCTGGTCACGATTTCCACCAAGCGCAGCTGGCTGCCCGGCGACCCGCGGGGCTGGCGCAGCCGCGATCACAAACGTCACAGTTCGGGTGATTACAAACACAAACCGCCCATCGGTGAACACGAGGGGTTGTACGATTACTGGAAAAAGCGCACCGGTAAACGCGTCGAGTTACCGATTCATCTGCGCGGAGTCGTCGGCCAAGCGATCATTGAACATCTCGGCGAAGAGGACTATCCGCTGCTTGCGGTGTCTGTCGATGACTGGCACGCGCATTTCGTTGTCCAGCTACCCGATGATCCCCCGACGATGCGCACGATCGTCGGCCACGCCAAGCGGAAATCTTCGCGCGCCATCAAATCCGAAATGCCGGGCGAAGTATGGGCGTCCGGCGGCGACTTCGATCCGGTGGATGATCCAGAACATCTTCGCCATGCGGTCCACTATGTACTCTACAAACAGGGGCCAAAGGCGTGGGCATGGTCATACAAATCGGGCGTGGCGCATGAACCGACATGTTAAAGAACCCAAGGCGGCGCTGCGCTCTGTCTTGGCTTGCCCATCCCCCCCAAGCCAAGGCAGAGCGCAGCGCCGCCTTGGGTTCCCCGCTACAATTCCCCCATCATGCCCGACATCCTCCTCACCACCTTCAACGCCAAGTACGCGCATTGCGCCTTCGGCTTGCGGTACATCCTGGCCAACCTCGGCGACCTCCGGGAACGAGCGACCCTCATCGAGTTTGAAATCTCCCACCGCGTCACCGACGCCATTGAAACCCTCCTCGCCTGTCAACCCCGCATCGTCGGACTTGGCGTTTACATCTGGAACGTCGAACAAACCACCCGTTTCGTCGCGGAACTCAAACGTGTCGCCCCCGAAATAATCATCGTGCTCGGCGGGCCGGAGGTCAGCCACGAAACCGATCAACAAGCCATCGTGCAACTCGCCGATTACACCCTCACCGGCGAAGCCGACCTCGCCTTCGCGGAACTGTGCAAGCAACTGCTAAGCGGCAAGCCGCCGGAGGAGAAGGTCGTTGCCGCGAAATTACCGAGGACTGATGAACTCACTCTGCCTTACGATTTGTATGGCGATGATGACATCGCGCATCGTGTGATTTACGTCGAGGCGTCGCGCGGCTGCCCGTTCCGATGCGAGTTTTGTCTGTCATCGCTCGACGTTCCCGTGCGGGCGTTCGAGTTGGAGCCGTTTCTCGCCGAAATGCAAAAACTTTTCGACCGCGGCGTCCGGCGGTTCAAGTTCGTCGATCGCACGTTCAACCTCAACATCAAAACCAGCCGCGCGATTCTCGAATTCTTTCTGGACCGTTGCTTCCGGGGACCGGGGGTTTTTGTGCATTTCGAGATGATTCCCGACAACCTGCCTCCGCAACTGCGCGAAGTGATCGCGCGGTTTCCACCCGGCGCGTTGCAATTTGAAATCGGTGTGCAATCGTTCAACGAAGAAGTCTGCGCCCGCATCAGCCGCAAACAAGACCCCCGGAAGGTGGAAGAGAACATTCGTTGGCTTCGTGAAAACACCGGCGTACATATTCACGCCGACCTGATCGCCGGTTTGCCCGGCGAAGACCTCGACAGTTTCGCCGCCGGTTTCGACCGTCTGGCCGCGCTCGGCCCGCAGGAAATCCAGTTGGGCATCCTCAAACGTCTGCGCGGCACGCCCATCGCCCGGCATGACCCGACCTGGGGCATGATCTATTCACCCAACCCCCCCTACGAAGTGTTGCGAACCCGCATGATCGACTTCAACCAGATGCAGCAACTCCGGCGATTCGCGCAATGCTGGGACCGCGTGGCCAACAGCGGAAGATTCCGCGCCACCGCCCCGCTGATCTGGACCGGCGGTTCGTGCTTTCACAACTTCCGGGGGTTCACGCAATGGTTGTATGAACGGGTCGGTCGCACGCACAGCATCGCCCTGCCGCGCCTGGCGGAATGGATCGGGCGGTATCTGACCGAACAGCGCGGGCTGGACGCGGAACGTGTGCGTCAATCCCTGGAAGCCGACGAAAACCGCCGGCAACAAACCCCCGCCGCCGACCGCCAGACGCGACACCTGGCCTGAACCGGGGTAAGAAAGCGGACGGGTAAGGGCGGGACAGGTACGGTTTTGAGTGATGAGCGGGGGCGGATTTGAATTCGCCGCTGATGGCGTTTGAGTCGGGAGTCGGTTGGGGAGGCCGGGCGCGGATGGCGGTGGTGGAATTGCTGATTGCTGATGGGGGCATTCGACGTTCCACATTCGACATCCGACATTCGTCGTGCGGGGCACTTCGTGCCGCCGGCTGAACGCGGGGGCTGACGCCCTCCGCTAAGCGGCCGTGCAAGAATAACTGATGTGATTTCCTGTGGTAGCCGATATAGGGAGATATGGAACTCGAACGGATTCGAGTGAAGTACATAGCTCTGGTTTCGTCTCTGGTAACCGTTCA
>JBAYVY010000293.1:0-4659 GCA_041674345.1 Phycisphaeraceae bacterium
CGACGCGCTCCGGCTCGATCCAGTTGTCCGGCAGGGTGTTGTTCAGATCATCGTAGCTGAGGTAAGAACGATTCTTACCCAGCGCGATCATCTGTTCGACGACCTGCGGGATTTTGCCGGGATCGGTGACGGGCGCATTACTTCCGGGCGCGGCGGGGGCTGAGCTTCCGGGGGTGGGGGCGGGGGTGGGGGCGGTTTCGGGTTGTCCTATCATGGCGGTACTACCTTTCCTGGCTTGCCTGAGCCGATGAACCACTTCGGGCGGGTGGTCGTGAGTCCCCTGATCGGCCAGGGATTTCAATGTTCGATGTTCGATGTCCAATGTTCAATGTGCCACGCGGGGTGTTCGGTACGCGGACGGATGCGCCAAACCATGTTGCGTGGCCAATTGCAATCGTTTTTCCACACTCATTTCGACGTTCGTGATGTTCGCCGGTTCAACATTCATTCGTAGTTTGTGTTCAGCGTAGGCGTGATCGGCGAGCATGGCGAGCAGCGCGCGAACGGCGGCGGCCAATTCGGTGAGCAATTTTTCGCGGTCTTCGCCGCATAAACGGTCCAGATGGTATTTCAGGTCCAAAGCGTGCCGCAGCAGCGATTCGTCCTCCAGCACGTTGCGAAGGTCGTTGGCATCCAGCGCGTCGTGTTCCGACAGGTAATCATGCACGGCGGCATAGACGCGGCGGGTCGGCTCGTCGTTGATGTCCAGCGGCATGACGGCTTCGGACAGGTCGCGCCCGCCGGGCATCGTCGCGTGGAACAGCGATGAATCGTTCAGCAGACAGCCGGTGATCAGACGCTCGGCCTGGGTTCTGGCACCCGTTGGCGAAACTGCGGAACCCGAGGCGGCGCTTCGCTCTGCCTCGGCTTGGGGGGCGGCGGGGCGGTTTGACTGCAACATGCCGCGGACCATGTTTTGGACGACATCGACGTTGAGTTTGAGCAGGTCGGCGACCTGGTGCAGCACCATGCCGCGGCGGGCGGGTTCGAGGTGGCGCAGGCCCAGTTGCACCAGCGAGCGGAGATATTCCTCGGCGATGCGCTGCTTGCCGGTCATGGAGTTCTGGTTGTTGAACGCCTGACGGACGCGGGCGAAGTGGTACGCGGTGGCGTCGGCGGCGTCGGCGACGGCCTGTCGCCAGATCGCCGGGCCGTCGTCACGCGCCATCAGGTCGGCCGGGTCGAGTCCGTCGGGCAGCACGGCGATGGCGACATCCAACGGCTCGGCGAAAAAGATTTCCAGCGCCCGGTCGGCGGCTTTGTAACCGGCTTCATCGGCGTCGAAGATCAGCACCACTTTGTCGGCATAGCGGCGCAGCTCGGCGGCGTGCTGGCGCGTCAAGGCGGTGCCCAGCGTGGCGACCACGTTGCGGAAGCCATGCTGGTGACAGGCGATGACATCGGTGTACCCCTCGACGATCACGGCGACGCGGCTGTCGATGATCGGTTTCTTCGCCAGGTGCAGGCCGAACAAAGTGGCGGATTTGTTGAAGACGAGGGTTTCGGGGCTGTTGAGATATTTCGGTTCATCTTCATCGCGGAGCTTGCGCCCGCCGAACGCGACGGGCCGACCAATGGCGTCGAAGATGGGGAAGACCAGACGATGGCGAAGGGAATCGTAAAAAGTTTCGGGTTTCGAGTTTCGGGTTTCGAGATTGGTGTCGGTGTTGCGATGTTTGATGAGGCCGGCGAGTTGAAAGCCGCGCAAGTCCCAGTTGCGATGTTCGATGGTCAGGGCCAGGCCGTCCCAGCGGTCGGGGGCGTAGCCGATGGCGAAGGCGTTGAGCATATCGTCGCTGATGGAGCGTTTGGCGACGTAGGCGCGGGCGAGTTGGCCGTGCTGTTCGTGCTGGTACATTTGCTGGAAGAAGCGAACGGCCTGTTCGTTGGCTTGTCGGATCAAGTCGCGGTCGCCGGCTTTTTGCTGGTCGGCGGGGGTCGGTTCGTTGCGCTGAGGCAATGCGATGCCCGCGCGATCCGCCAGGTGTTTCAATGCTTCGGGGAAGGTCATCTTGTGATAATCCATCACGAAGCTGAAGCAGTCTCCGCCGGCCCCGCAGGCGAAGCATTTGTAGATTTGCTTGGCGGGGCTGACGTACATGGAGGGGTTGGTGTCGTCGTGGAAAGGGCAGACGCAGACGAACTCCCGCCCGCGGGGGCGCAGCGACACCTGTTCGCCGATCAGACGAACGATATCCGTGCTTTGCTGCACCTGTCGCTTGATGTCCTCTCGATCTACCACGGCCAACCTTGGGGAAAAGGCAAGCGGGACGCGCCTGTTGACGCGACAGCGTTGCGGAATTATCGGGTCAGTGACTACGCAAACGTCCGGGCATCCCTCCGTCGGCGACGGGGGCTGGAAAGGTCAGTTGAACGGCCCGGACAAGCTGTTCAGGGCGGGGTACCGGCCGATGACCTTCCGTTGCTGCCGCGAGCAACCTTACAACAATACCACGGCGGAACGAACAGTCAACAAACAGTGTTAATTTTTTGAGCCGAATCGCCGGATTTTTCGGAAATTACGGTCCCTCGGTCTTAACAATCCGGCGTAACCGGATCGTTCGGTTCGATTTGCGGTTATGGGGCATATGGGGTCACATCCGTCCGGCCATTAACCGCTCGACCTGCGATCGGGTCGGCATGGCCTGTTGCGCGCCGAGAATCGTCGTCGCCAGCGCCCCGGTGGCGCACCCCAGCCGCGCCGCACGCACCAGCGGCAAACCCTCGGCCAACCCCACCGCCAGGCCTGCCGTGAACGCATCGCCCGCCGCGGTTGTATCCACCACCTTCACGCTAAATCCCCTGACGTGTTCGACTTGACCATCGCGCGTCACGACGACCACGCCTTGTTCGCCCATCTTCATCACCGCCGCCCCGGCTCCTCGTCGCACCAACTCCGCGCCCACCAGCTTCGCTTCCGCCACGCTGGTGACTTGCTCACCGGTGAGCAACCGCGCTTCGGTTTGATTGGGGCTGATAATGTCCACCCGATGCAGTTCATCCGGCAACTTACTTCCGGGGGCGCCCCCGGAAGGGGCGGGAGCCGGGTCGAGGATCGTCGTCACACCGTGCTTGCGCGCGATGTTCACCGCATAGCACACCGTCGCCAGGGGCAGTTCCAGTTGCACGATCATCACCTGCGCCCCGGCGATCACCGCTTCGGTCGCATCCACATCGTCCGGGCTGACCCGTCCGTTCGCCCCGGCCACGATCGTGATCGCGTTTTCGCCGTGCTCATCGACATGGATCACCGCCACGCCGCTGGGACAGCGATCCGTCACCAGCGTGTGATCGGTTTGCACATGCGAGTGCTGAAGGTTTTGCAGCAGTTGCCGGCCGAACATGTCGTCGCCCACCCGCCCGATCATTTGACACATCGCGCCGAGTCGCGCCGCGCCCACCGCCTGGTTCGCCCCCTTGCCGCCCGGCGCGGTGACGAAATCGTGCCCCCGGATCGTCTCGCCCGGACGGGGCATCCGCTCGCTCCGCACCACCAAATCCATGTTCACCGAACCCACGACAACGATGCGAGGCGACTGCGGCTGTTCGGCCGTCTGGTTCTCAGGTTCAGTCGGCATATAATGCGACTCCTTCGGATGAATGACGAATGACGAAACTCGAATGACGAATCAAATACCCAATCCCAATGTTCAAAAGGCCACGGCATTGATCGGTTTGGAATTTGAAACTTGGAATTTCATTCGTCATTCGAGTTTCGTCATTCGTCATTCCAATTTGACCGTATCACCACGCTTCGTTAGCTTGCTGTTTCCATTTTACACCCTCCACGGATAGACCGCTGGCATGACCGACCGGATCAAGGATAAGTGTGGCGTATTCGGCATCTGGGGGCCTCCCGATAGCGCCATGCGCGCCTATTACGCCATGTACGCTCAACAGCACCGCGGACAGGAATCCGCCGGCATCGCCGTGTCCGACGGTCGAACCCTCAACGCACACGTCGGCATGGGACTCGTCCCCGAAGTCTTCTCCCCACGCATCCTCAGCGAACTCGGCGGAAAAGCCGCCATCGGACACAACCGCTATTCCACCACCGGCTCATCACGCTCCTGCAACGCCCAGCCCATCCTCCAGGAATTCTCCGCCGGCCAACTCGCCATCGCCCACAACGGCAACCTCGTCAACGCCAATCTCCTGCGACGCGGCTTTGAAGACCTCGGCCACATCTTCCACACCACCACCGACACCGAAGTCATCTTCCACCTCCTGGCCAGTCCCCATCACGCCCAAATGCAAGACCCGCTCTATCACGCGCTCCAACACTTGCAGGGCGCGTATTCCCTCGTCCTGCTCTACCCCGACCGCATTGAAGCCGTCCGCGATCCCTGGGGCTGGCGTCCCCTGGTCCTCGGCAAAACACACGACGGCTTCGATTGCGTCGCCTCCGAAACCGTCGCCCTCGACGCGCTCGGTGCCGCCTTCGTCCGTGAAATCGAACCCGGCGAAATCGTCACCCTCAACGACCAGGGCGTCCACTCCCGACGCTTCACCGAATCCGTCACCCCCGCGCATTGCATCTTTGAACACGTCTATTTCGCCAACCCCTCCAGCAAAATCTTCGGCGATACCGTGCAGATCGTCCGCGAAAAGTTCGGCGAAATGCTCGCCGTCGAAGCCCCCGTTGATGCCGATTACGTC
>JBAYVY010000294.1:0-4610 GCA_041674345.1 Phycisphaeraceae bacterium
TAGTTGTCGGTCAGGCCGGACACGTAATCCATCACCTGGTGCAGCCACCATTCATATGTTTCGCGTTCGTGTTGTCGGACGTATTGTTCGCCCCAGGCCAGTTCCAGACAGCGGCCGGGCACAAACCCGGTTTTCGCATATCCGCCGGCGTTCACCAACCGGTTCGTCGCCAGGCACATGGCGCGCATGATCCGGCCCAGCACCTTGTACGCGCCCAGTTCCGTGGCCACCTTATTACGATGCGCGAAAATCTCGACATAGAGATCATTCACTTTTGAGATGGCGACTCTTATGTCTGGATGCAGATCGGTTTTCAAATCGGCGTCGCGTTCGCCGGCCATGATGCGTGGGTAATCGTCGGCGAAAACTTTCCACATTCCTTCGATCAGCGTGTGAATCACGATCGCGCGGTGGGCCGGCAGCGGCGAGTGATCCGACTCCGGCCGGGCGATCAAACCGAACACTTCGCGGACGCGATATTCGCTGATGATGCCCATTTCAACCGCGTCTTCCAGGTCGAGAATGCGATAGCAGATGTCGTCCGCCGCCTCGGACAAAAACGACAGCGGGTGGCGGGCGACCGTGCCGTCGGCGCGGTTCATGCCCATCCGATCGGCCAAATGGAGAAACAAGGGTTTTTCCGTGGAAAAAACGTTGAATTTATTTTTCGACGCGGCACGCGCGTCGCATGAATCCCACGGGTATTTCATCATCGCGCCGAGCGTGGCGAAGGTCAGCCGAAGGTACCCGGCCTGTTCGTTGTCGCCTCGCGCGGCGATGCGGAAACCCTGCGCGTTGCCCTCGAACCATTCCCAATCGGCGCGTACCGACTGGCCGCAATCCATGTCGTTGAAAAAGATCAGATCGGCATGTGATCGCACCCATTCGCGGATGGCGTCTTCACCGGCGTGTCCGAAGGGCGGGTTGCCGATGTCATGTGCGACGCACGCGGCCTGCACGATCCACAACACATCTTCGCCGCGGGCGCCCGGAAGTTCGCCGCGATCTTGTAACCATTGCGCCAAACGTCTGGCCAGTGAGCGTCCGACGCTGGCGACTTCAATGGAATGCGTCAGCCGGTTGTGTACCTGATCGTTGGGTGCCAGGGGGTGAACCTGCGTCTTGCGCGCCAGCCGGCGGAAGGGGGCGGAATAAACGACACGGTCGTAATCGGCTTCAAACGCCGAGCGAAACGGCTCACGCGGTGATGACTTGGGTTCATCCTCCGCCTTCCGGGGGCACCGCACATCCGACAACAACCGGTCCCATTGCATTGGCATTGTTCTGACTCCTCACTCCGCCGCGGGGTAGGTGGCGCTGGTCTTGTCGGTTTCCCAGACGGTGACGTGCGTCAGTGTCACGCCGATGTTTTTCACTTCGCCGGCGAGCAGGTCATGAATGACTTTGGCGATGTTTTCGACCGTGGGGTTGACGTGGGCGAACTCGGCGGTATCGAGGTTCAGATGCTTGTGATCGAATCGTTCGATGACGACGCGGCCGACCAGTTCATCGAGCGAGCCGACGGGCATGATGCCGCCTTGTGCGCTCAGCGGGGCGCGGACGGCGACGCGCAGCCGGTAGTTGTGTCCGTGGCCGGAGGGGTTGTTGCACTTGCCGAATATTTCGCGGTTTTGCGCATCGGTCAGCGTGGGGGAGTGGAGGCGGTGCGCGGCGGAGAAGTCGAACATCTGGTCGATGATCGCGGTGTTCATGTCGTGGTTCTCCATTTCGATGCCGTGCGTGGGGGTGAGTTGCAGACGGACCCGCCGCACCTGGCCATCGAGGGATGGGGTGAGTTCCCGCAACACATCGGCGAGCAGTATTGCGACGGGTGAGTCGCGTTGGGCGGCCTGTGCGACCAGGGGCAGAAGCGATTTTCGGACGGCGCGGTCGATGCGAGTGATGTTGACGAGGTAGCCGGTGGCGGGATCGACTTCGCCGAGACAGGTGACGTGGAGTTGGTAATACCGCCCCAGTCCGCGCATGGCGGGCCAGGCGGCGAAGGCGTTGGCGACCGGCGCGTCATCGGCCAGTGAGCCGCCGGCGTTGAGGCAAAATCGCACGATGCGGGTAAGTTCGGCTTTCACGGTGATATGGTAGCACGTGCGGGTCAACGGGCCAGCATGGGGTTTATGTAGCCAGCAATTCATCCAGTTCGCGCCGCAAGACTGGCAGCTTGTCCTGAACGATTCGCCAGGTGATTTCATCGTCGATTCGTGAGTAACCGTGAATGATCTGATTGCGGAAACCGATGATGCGACCGTGTTCGCTGATTCGTTCGGCAAGGACGTCATCATGCGCCCGCAATTGCGAGAGGGCTTCGCCGATAATCAGAAATTGGAAGTAAACGCCTGATCGCAACAAATCGTTGGCTTTGAAATCCTCAATGCGCTTGCCGGCGACAAACGCGGCGATGGACTCGGCGGCGTCGCGCATGTCGATGAGTAGTTTTCGACTTTCAGGCCGCATAGAGCGATACCTTGTTGCGATTGGCGACCTGAAGGAAACAAGGGTTTTTCGCGGCCCGCAGACTGGTCAGGTCTACTTTGTATCCGAGCAGCGCTTCGAGGTCTTCCTGCAAGCCGAACCATTGTTCGGCGATGGTCGGCGAGTCATATGAGAGAAACTCGACAAACAAATCGACATCGCTTGTCGCGGGGTCAAAATCGTCGCGGGCGGCGGAACCGAACAGTTCCAGCCGCCTGACGCCGTGCTTGCGACAAAGCTCTTGTATCCGGCCGCGATGTTGTGCGATGAAGTCGATCACAAAAAACATTATACACTCATCGGCATCCATCGCAGCGATGCGCTTTTCACCCCGCGTTCGCTCGCATATCATCGCGGCATGTCCGCAAGTGATCCGCGACGGATTTTGTTGATTCGACCCAGCGCGTTGGGGGATGTGGCGCGGACGGTACCGGCGCTGGTGAGCGTGCGTCGCGCTTTTCCCGATGCTTCCATCGACTGGCTGGTGCGGGATGCGTTCGCGGATGCGGTGTCGCATCACTCCGATCTGACCGGCGTGGTGCCGTTTCCGCGAGCCCGTTTCCGGGGGTTCGGGCGGAGTTGGTCGGTGACGCGCGATGCGCTGGCGTGGCTGCGCGAGCTGCGCGGGCGGGATTACGATTACGTGATTGATTTGCAGGGGTTGTCGCGCAGCGGGCTGTTCGCGTGGGTGACGGGGGCGAAGCGGCGGGCGGGGTTCGCCGATGCGCGGGAACTGGCGTGGCTGGGGTACAACCGGCGGCACCGGATTTCGCCGGGCGTGGTGCATACGGTGGATCAAATGTTGGCGCTGATCGAAGCGGAGGGCATGACGCCGGTGCATGACCTGCGGCTGTACGTCGGCGAACCGGATCGGCAATGGGCGGAACGGTGGCTGGCGGAACAGGATTTGACCGGTCGGCGATTCGCGGTGCTGGCACCGACGGCGATGTGGGCGAGCAAGCAGTGGCCGATTGATCGGTTCGACGCGCTGGCGGAAAGGTTGGGGGACGAAGGCATCGAGGCGAGCGTGATTGTCGGTTCGCCCCCGGAAGTTAATCAGACGCGGGCGTTGGTGGGGGGGCAGCGCAAGATGAGGCGGGTGGATGCGGTGGGGCGGACGAGCGTGGGGCAGTTGATGGCGTTGATGCAGCGCGCGATGCTGGCGGTTTGCAACGACAGCGCGGCGTTGCATCTGGCGGTGGGATTGGGCGTGAGGCGGGTGGGGTTGTTCGGGCCGACGGACCCGGCGAAAGTCGGGCCTTATCGTGACGATGGCAGCGTCGTTCGGGCTGATATTTTTGACACGCGGGTGCATTACCGTGATCGCAACAGCACGGGTCTGATCGAACGCATCGGCGTGGAGCAGGTATTGCGAACGGTGAGACGTGTGCTGGCCGGCGGTCAGCCGCGGGTGGTTTGGGAAGCAGGTGAGGAGGTAGGAGACAGGAGATAGGAGTAAGAAAAGAACCTCCGGCGCGCCGAGTATAATTTCTCCAGACTCCCAACTCCCGACTCCTTTTTAAGGAAGCATCCATGCGGATTTCACTCGGAACGGATCATGCGGGATTTGAATTGAAGGAAGCGGTGAAGCAGTGGCTGACCGATCACGGGCATGACGTGAAGGACTTCGGCGCGCACAGCGCGGACAGTTGCGATTACCCGTTGTTCGTGAGGCCCGCGGCGGAGGCGGTGGCCGGGGGACAAGCGGATTACGCCATCGTGTTCGGCGGCAGCGGCAACGGTGAAAACATCGTCGCCAACAAGGTACGGGGCGTTCGCAGCACCGTTTGTTGGAGCGAACAAACCGCGATCTGGGCGCGCGGGCACAACAACGCCAATTGTCTGGCGCTGGGCGCCCGGACGATCGACGCGGCGATGGCGCTGCGCATCGTCGAACTTTTCTTATCGACGCCGTTTGAAGGCGGTCGCCATGCCCGCCGCGTCCATATGATTGAATCGGAAAGCGAGTAGCGAGTAGCGAGTAGTGAGTTTAGCGGGTGACGCGCAGCGTCCCCGGTTTCCCGACCCCTGAACCCCGGAAGACCGCGGCTCGGAAGCCGCGGCTGATAAAATTCCCCCGAACCCCGAACCCCGAACCCCGAACCCCGAACCCCGAACCCCGA
>JBAYVY010000295.1:0-4577 GCA_041674345.1 Phycisphaeraceae bacterium
ACGCGCGAGTAGTTCACGCACCAACGCGATCAGCTGCGGCTCGCTCAACGATTCGATCTGGTCATCCGTCATCCCCAGCTATATCGGTCAAGCCCGCCCTGTTGCATTGAAATCCGTGAACGGCTACATCGACTCAAATGCTCGATAACTCTCTGTGGTTGTGTGCATGTCGCATGCTTCTTGGGCCGCGACATACATCTTGATCTTGTTGGGGATGGACCACGCCGCGCCCTTCGCAAAACCCCTGTAAGCAGCAAGTGCTTTGCGGTGACCTTCAGCGGAGAAATAGGCGTTAAGCGGAACGGGCATGACCATGTTTTCTGCGGAATAGTTCGCATTTACGAGCGCATCGGGTTGGGTTTTTCGGGGTGGATTTCCAGGGTTTTCATCGCCTGTGTGACGAGGCCGGCGTCGAGTTTGTCTTCGTCGGCCAGGGCGCTCAAGGCGGCCAGGGTGACGAAGCGGGCGTCGATCTCGAAGAAGTCGCGCAGGGCCGGTCGCACTTCACTTCGACCGAAACCGTCGGTGCCCAGCGACACCAGATGTTGCGGCAAAAACTTCGCCAACCCGTCGGGCAACACTTTCATGTAGTCACTGGCAGCAATGATCGGGGCGTCGTTCTCGGCGAACAGTTGCGTGATGTACGGCACACGCGGCTGGTCATCGGGGTGCAACAGGTTCCACCGTTCGCAATCCAGCGCGTCCCGTCGCAGTTCGATGTAACTGGTGACGGAATACACATCGGCGGCCACGCCGAACTCTTCGAGTTTCTTCTGGGCTTCAAGCACCTGATTCAAAATCACGCCGGAACCCCACAGATTCACCCCCGGAAGTTTTTTGCCGGTCAACGAGGATTTGCGGAACAGGTAAGCGCCCTTGAGGATACCTTTTTCGATATCGGCTGTTTTGGGCATCGGGGCCTGTTCGTAATTTTCGTTGCATACGGTGAGGTAGTAGAAGGTGTCGATGTCATCGACGTACATTTCCTTCAAGCCGTGTTTGATGAGGACGGCGATCTCGTAGGCGAAGGCGGGGTCGTAGCATTTCACCGTCGGCACGCAGCCGAACAGGACATGGGAGTGTCCGTCTTCGTGCTGGAGGCCTTCGCCGTTGAGGGTGGTGCGACCGGCGGTTCCGCCGAGCATGAAGCCACGGGTGCGCAGGTCGGCGGCGGCCCAGACCAGGTCGCCGATGCGTTGATAGCCGAACATGGAATAGTAGATGTAGAACGGAATCATCTTGACATGATGATTGGCGTAGGCGGTTCCGGCGGCGATGAAGCTGCTCATCGCGCCGGCTTCGTTGATGCCTTCTTCGAGGATTTGGCCGTCGAGTGCTTCCTTGTAGTACATGAGTTGATCGGCATCGACGGGTTCGTAGAGCTGGCCGGCGTGTGAGTAGATGCCGCACTGCCGGAACAGCGCTTCCATGCCGAACGTGCGGGCCTCATCGGGAATGATGGGCACGATCTGCCTGCCGATGCTTTTGTCTTTGAGCAGTTGGGTGATGATTCGGACGACGGCCATGGTGGTGGAAACTTTACGATCGCCGGTGCCGGCGGCGAACTCGTCCCATATTTTGGCGTTGGGCATTTCAAAAGGAATGTTGACGATTTTGCGATGGGGCAGCGGCCCGCCGAGCGCCTTGCGCCGATCGCGCAGGTAGTGCATTTCAGCCGAGTTTTCATCAGGGCGGTAGAAGGGCGTTTCGCTGGAAACCTGTTCGTCGGTGATGGGGATTTTGAAGCGATTGCGGAACTGGAGCATTTCGTCGGCGTTGAGTTTTTTTTGTTGATGTGTGACGTTTTTTCCTTCGCCGGCTTCGCCCATGCCGTAGCCCTTGATGGTGCGGGCGAGGATGACGGTGGGCATGCCGCTGGTGTTGACCGCGGCGTTGTAGGCGGCGAAGACCTTGGCCGGGTCGTGCCCGCCGAGGTTCATTTTCCACAGTTGTTCGTCGGACATTTTTTCGACGAGCTTGGCCAGTTCGGGGTCGCGGTTCCAGAAGTGTTTGCGGATGTAATCGCCGCCCTGAACGCCGTATTTTTGATATTCGCCGTCAACGATCCGGCCCATGAGTTTGGCCAGACGACCGTCGGTGTCCTGGGCGAGGAGGGGATCCCAATCGCTGCCCCAGATGACTTTGATGACGTTCCAGCCGGCGCCGCGGAAGACGGCTTCGAGTTCCTGAATGATTTGTCCGTTGCCGCGCACCGGGCCGTCGAGTCGCTGGAGGTTGCAGTTGACGACCCAGATGAGGTTGTCGAGTTTTTCGCGGGATGCCAGGGAGATCGCGCCGAGGGTTTCGGGTTCATCGGTTTCGCCGTCGCCGAGGAAGGCCCAGATTTTCTGGCCGGTGTTTTCCTTGAGTTTTCGGTCGTAGAGGTATTCGAGGAAACGGGCGTGGTAGATGGACATGATGGGACCGAGGCCCATCGAGACGGTGGGGAACTCCCAGAAGTCGGGCATCAGCCAGGGGTGGGGATAGCTGGAAAGGCCTCCGCCGTCAGCCAGTTCGCGGCGGAAGTTCATCAGATGTTTTTCGGTGAGCCGGCCTTCGAGGAAGGCGCGGGAATACATGCCGGGCGAGGCGTGACCCTGGAAGTAGATGAAGTCGCCTCCGGACGGGTGGGATTTGCCGCGGAAGAAGTGGTTGAAGCCGACGTCGTAAAGCGTGGCCGATGAGGCGAAGGTGGAGATATGTCCGCCGACGCCTCCGCCGGTGTCGTCTTTGATTTTGTTGGCGCGGACGACCATGGCCATCGCGTTCCAGCGGAGGTAGCTTTTGATGCGGCGTTCGAGGTCGCGGTTGCCTGGATAGACGGGCTGACGTTCGGGGGGAATGGTGTTGGTGTAGGGGGTTTGGCTGGTGACGGGGAGTTGGACGCCGTATTTCTGGGCGTGGATTTGGAGTTCCGCCAGGAGATCGCGGACATGCTGCGGGCCGTGCAGACGGAAGGAGTCTTCGAGGGAGTAAAGCCAGTCGAGTCGCTCAGCGAGCTGCGCATCGCTCGGCAAGGCGTCAATACTTCCGGGATTACTTCCGTGATTACTTCCGGGGGCGGGGGTGGGGGAGTCGTTACGGATCATGATGCGGTTTCCAGAAAGTAAGGTTGAGGCGAAAACGAACCTACATAGAGTAGGGCGGAATCGGGGCTGGGGGCAACCCCCGCCCCCGGAAGTGCCCCCGGAAGGGCCCCCGGAAGGGCGGAGCATATGCGATGTTCGATGTGCAATGTCCAATGTGGCAGAATTACATCGCACATCGCATATGCTCGGCGGGAAGCATATACTGTCAATGATGATCCGTATTGTATCGGTCCAGCCCAAAAGCGGTTTTCGCCTGCACGTTCGGTTCAGCGACGGCGTGGAGGGGGATATCGACCTGTCGCACCTGGCGGGTCGCGGCGTGTTCCAATTATGGGATCAGCCCGGTCGCTTTGAGCAGGTTCACGCCACGGAACACGGATCGCTGGCGTGGAGCGATGAAGTGGAAATTTGCTCGGACGCGGTTTACCTGAAACTGGCGGGCAAGGAGCCGGGGGATGTGTTCACAGGCCTGACCGGGGCGGGCAGCCATGCCTGAGATCAGCCGATTTTACGGCATCATCATTCGCATGTTTTACAACGACCATGCCCCGCCGCATTTTCATGTCGAGTATGCGGGGGATCGCGCGGCGATCACCATTCAAACGCTGGCGGTGATGGAGGGGCGATTGCCGCCCCGCGCGATGGGGCTGGTGATGGAATGGGCGGCACAGCATCAGGCGGACTTGCTGCGCGTGTGGGAACAGGCGAGACAGACGCAGCCGCTGGATCACGTCGAACCGCTGGTGTGATGATTGCGGCTGATGTTGGTTCGGGGCGAATTACTCGACGACTTTCAAACCCTGTTTTTCGAGCAGTGAACGCGCCGCAGTAGCATTAATGAATACGACGAGGCCGTCGGCGAAGGCGATGTTCATGCCTTCGCCTCGGTGATTGTGCAGGGGTTCGTAAAGGAGGATGGTGTCGTCGGTCGCCTGCAAGCCGGCGGCGGGACGAACATAGATGTAGTCGGATTCGGCTCCGTGGGGGTCGGCCCGGGGACAAAACAGGTACGAGGGAGGAATTGCTCCTGTTTTTACCAGGGAATTCAGATCGGGCGGAAACTGGTTGTCGTTGCGGATCGCGTAGCTCATCATGGCCATGACGGTCTGGGTCATTTGTCGGGGACAGAGTCGATACCTGCGGAAGTTGGCGTTTTCCTCATACTGGAGGTAAAAGAAAAACGCGAAGCACATGATGGTGAGTGACGAGATGACGATGGCGGTGATGGCGCGGGATTTGGAGCGACCGGGCTTGGGGGTGCGGGGGAGCAGGGCGATGATGCTGAGGATGAGGGCGAGAGGACTGGCGAGGATGCCGATGGCGACGGGAGGGGGGAAGCCGATCAGCAGAAGCAGGGGGCTGAGACCGATGACGGCACAGATGAGCGCGGCGGTGGCGAGGCGGGAGGTGGATTTTTGGGAGCCGGCTTGATCGACCGGAGCGTTGAAGTCTGACATGAGCGAGTCCCCTCAAGAAGATGTTGTCCCG
>JBAYVY010000296.1:0-4575 GCA_041674345.1 Phycisphaeraceae bacterium
GCCACAACCGCTTGCCTTGCCGATAGCTGAGGCCCAGACGCCGCGACGCTTCGGTGATGGTCATTTGGCCGTCCCTGACGCGGCTGAGCATCCCCAGCCGGTCCCGTTCCTTGAGATTCATTCAAAGTGTCTCCATATGGGGACACTTCTACCTGAGTCCGATGGGGACATTTCTATCTGAGTTCCTACAGTGGAATCCCGACTTCTCGCATTCCCACGTTTCGCCTGCTAAACTGTCCTGTTTCGCGGGGTTCGTCGCCTCCATTGAACCGTATAGGAATCCGCGTCATGGCTACCGATTTCAAACTGCCCGAACTGGGCGAGAACATCCACCAGGCCCAGGTTGTCAGCGTGCTGGTCGCCCCCGGCCAGTCCGTCGCCGCCGATCAGCCCGTCATCGAGGTCGAGACCGACAAGGCCGTGATGGAAGTGCCCATCACCGTCGCCGGGGTCATCGGCGAGATCCGTGTCGCACAAGGCGACATGCTCAAGGTCGGTCAGGTCATCTGCACGGTGGAAGAAGGGACGGCGGAAGGGACGAAGGGACAAAGGGACGAAGGGATTAAGGGAAAGAAGGAAGAATCCAAACCGCAACCCTCCAAGCCGGGGCAGAGCGAGTCTTTTCCGGGGGCGAGCGCCGCCCCGGGTACGCCGCCCGAAACCGGCCCGGCCTCTTCCCCTCAATCCCTTAATCCCTCCGTCCCTCCGTCCCTTTCTTCCGATTCCCGTCTTCCCGTCTTCGCTTCGCCCGCCGTGCGAAAACTCGCCCGTGAGATCGGCGTGGACATCACCCTCGTCAAAGGCACCGACCCCGGCGGTCGCATCACCGAAGACGATGTGAAAAATCACGCCCGTTCCTCGCCCTCCCTCGGCGTGCCGACTTCAGTCGGCATGTCCTCCGTATTGCCCGACTTCACCCCCTTCGGACGCATCGAACGTGTGCCCATGAGCATGATCGCCAAGAAAACCGCCCAGCATATGGCCACCTGCTGGGCGAATGTGCCGCACGTCACACTACATCAGGACGTGGATGTGACCGATCTGGAAAACTTCCGAAAAGCCGCGAAAGCAGCCGTCGAAAAACAGGGCGGCAAACTCACCGTCACCGCCATCCTCGTCAAACTCGTCGTCGAAGCGCTCAAGCGTCACCCCATCGTCAACACCAGTTTCGACCCGGCCAAACAGGAGTTGGTTTACAAAAAGTATTTCCACCTGGGCGTGGCCGTCGATACGCCGCGCGGCCTGGTCGTGCCCGTCATCCGCAACGCCGATCAAAAATCACTGGCCGACATCGCCAAAGAACTCAACGAATCGGCCATCAAGGCACGCGATTCCAAACTCACCCTCGAAGACATGACCGGCGGGACGTTCACCATCACCAACCTCGGCGGCATCGGCTGCGGCTTCTTCAGCCCCATCGTCAACTGGCCCGAAGTCGCCATCCTCGGCGTCGGCACCGCCGCTGTGCGGATGCGTCCCTACAACGGCCAAATGCACGAGCGGTTGGTCATGCCCCTGTCCCTCAGCTTCGACCACCGCGTCGTCAACGGTGCCGACGGGGCCAAGTTCCTCACTTGGCTCAAACAATCCGTCGAACAACCGCTGGGCGCATTACTCGGATGAAAATATTTAACCGCAGAGGCGCAGAGACGCAGAGAAGAAAAAAATTGTTTTCTGTTTTCTCTGCGTCTCTGCGCCTCTGCGGTTAAAAACCATATAGATAGGACTTCATCATGACTCGCGCAACCGACAATCCCAATAAAGGCAAAAAACTCGCGGTGCTCGGCGGCGGACCCGGCGGGTATCCCGCGGCGTTCCTCGCAGCCGACCTCGGCTTCGACGTGACGCTCATCGACAAAGAAGCCAAGCCCGGCGGGGTCTGCCTGTATCGCGGGTGCATCCCGTCCAAAACCATGCTCCACATCGCCAAGCTGCTGACCGAAACGCAGGAGGCCGCCGATTGGGGCATCACCTTCGATAAACCCAAAATCGATGTCGCCAAACTCGCCTCATTCAGCCAGCGCGTCATCGCCAAACTCACCGGCGGACTGGGCGCACTGGCCAAACAACGCAAAGTCACCATGGTGCAGGGCACCGGCACGTTCCTCGACAACTCCACCATCGAAGTCGAAAAGGCCGATGGCTCGACCACCAAAGTCACCTTCGACTATTGCATCATCGCCACCGGCTCGCACCCCACACAAATCCCCGGCTTCCCTTATGACTCCGACCGCGTGATGACCAGTACCGAAGCGTTGCAACTGAAAGATGTGCCCCCGGAACTGCTGGTCGTCGGCGGGGGTTACATCGGGTTGGAACTGGGCACGGTGTATGCCGCGCTGGGTTCGACCGTCACCGTCGTCGAAGCGCTGGGCACGATTCTCGCCGGGGCCGATCCCGATCTGGTCGAGCCGCTGAACAAACGCATCAGCAAAGCGGTGTGCAAAGAGATTCTGCTGAACACCAAGGTCACGGCCATGTCCGCGACGAAGACCAAAGTGAAGGTTTCTCTGCTCGGCTCCAAAGGCGCGGAAGAGCGCGAATTCGACAAAGTGTTAATAGCCGTCGGCCGCAAGCCCAATTCCGCGGGCATCGGCCTGGAAAACACGAAGGTGAAACTGACGGATCGCGGGTTCATCGCCATCGACCATCAACGCCGCACCAACGAAGCCCACATCTTCGCCATCGGCGACGTGGCGGGCGATCCGATGCTCGCGCACAAGGCGACGGCGGAGGCGAAGGTGGCCGTCGAAGCCATCGCCGGTCAGCCGTCGAGTTTCGACGCGCAGGCGATTCCCGCCGTGGTGTTCACCGACCCGGAAGTGGCGTGGGCGGGGCTGACCGAAACCGAAGCGCGTAATCGAGGGTTGGCGCACAAAGTATTGCGATTCCCGTGGGCCGCGTCGGGGCGGGCGACGACGCTGGGGCGCACCGACGGTTTGACGAAGATCATCATCGACCCGCACAACGACCGCGTGCTGGGCGTGGGCATCGTGGGCGTCAACGCCGGGGAACTGATCGCCGAGGGCGTGCTGGCCGTCGAAATGGGCGCACGCATCCAGGACGTGATGAGCAGCATCCACGCACACCCGACGCTGAGCGAAACGGTGATGGAAGCGGCGGAGATGAGCCACGGCGGCAGTGCGCATTACATCAGCAGGGAAAAATGACGTCATCGCCGCGACACGCGGCGGCTCGCCCGTAAAGCCCGCGATGGGATCGCGGGGTGGTGCGGGGGATATTATGATCGATCACACAACGGGGCCGGTGTGAAATCGGGGCTGAAGCATGTTGACCGTTTGAACTTTGAAACCGGATTTCGGGATAAGAACCCATTCCGGAATGAACCACAGAGAGATCACAGGGGAATATTTTTTCACCGCAGAGGCCGCGGAGTGCGCAGAGGGGAGAAGGGGAGATTGGAACCACGGATGAACGCGGATAAGCGCAAATATCATTGAATGTATGATTTAATCAGTGTTCATCGGTGTTTATCTGTGGTTTCATCTTCCTCTGCGATCTCTGCGGTGAAAATATGGGATGTCACGCCTTAATCGCGAACTGAGATTTTTTGCATTCCCGCTTGCCAACCCAAGGCCGTGAGGTATATTTCACCAAGTCATCCGGTTTTCGTGGGAATTTTCAAGAGACAGTGGTTGTGCATCACAATGCGCCCGCAGCGCATTATCGCGGGCTGATGGTGTTTTAGGGTCGCAATTTTTCTGGAGATACCGATCATGTTTTCACAAGCAGGTGGTTGGCGTGCGGTTTTGACCGCGGGTCTTGTTTTGTCGTGTGGTTATATTCTGACACCCAGTGTGCAAGCCGCTCCGGTGCAGTGGGCGGTGGCCGACGGCGGCAACGACCACTGGTACCAGGCCGTGTATGTCCCTGATCGCATCACCTGGACCGACGCACAAACCCAGGCGGTCGCCGCCGGCGGATACCTCGCCACCATCTCCTCCTCCGCCGAAAACGCCTTCGTCGCTTCCCTCGTGACCGACCTGAAATACTGGTACAACAACTCCCCCTGGAACAACTCCATCGGCCCCTGGTTCGGCGGATACAAAGACACCGTCAACTTCTCCGTCTGGCACTGGGTCACCGGCGAAGACTGGTCCTTCTCCCAGTGGGATCCCGGCGAACCGAATAACCTCGGCGGCGGCGAAAACCGCACACACTTCTTCTCCGACCCCGCCTCCACCGCCGGCTCCAACTGGAACGACATCGGCGTCGATGACATCACCCTCGGCTACGTCATCGAATACAACATCCCCGAACCCGCCACGCTCTGCCTGCTGACATTGGGCGCATTCACGCTGATCCGCCGCCGGGCCTGATTGGTCGGTCACTCGTTATTGAATCGGAGAAACAGCATGATCCAGGCAAAAAAGCGGGACAGGTACGGTTTTACTTGGCGAAAAAAGCGGGACAGGTACGGTTTTACTTGGACAAGAAAGCGGGACAGGTACGGTTTTACTTGGGTCTGTAAATCCGGTTTCTTCACCACCCGTTCCATCCACGCCGCCTCCCCCATTGCCCGCCCGCGATTCACACATTCCCGCAAAACCGTAC
>JBAYVY010000297.1:0-4573 GCA_041674345.1 Phycisphaeraceae bacterium
CAAGCCGTCGAACATCTGACCGAGGCGACGATCCTTGATGACACCTTCGCCGGGGCGTACAACCAGCGGGCGATCGCATACTACATGATGGAACACTGGAGGAACTGTCTGGCCGATTGCCGGCAGACCGTGCATCGCGTGCCCGTGCATTTCGGCGCGTGGGCGGGGATGGGCCACTGTCACGCGCAGCGCGGCGAACTGGCCGACGCCGCCCACTGCTACCGTCAAACCCTCAGCATCAATCCCCAAATGCACGACATCGCCGCCGCGCTGCGCAAGATCGACCAAAAACTCCACGTCCCGGCCTGACGCCGATTCCACCCCCGAACGTCCGAAAATCTCGTTTCGTTCCAAAATCTCCTAACCAACCAGCGATACTGATCTTGCGATGCGACTTCGCGCCGGGTACCGGTTTTATTGCGCCATTTTTGCTTGACCCTCTCCCTCGGTGGGTTATGATTCTCGCTCCTTTCGCCGGTCAGGGATGATCGGTGACTACCTGCTCAACGCCACGGTCGGCCGCACCTGTTGTTGTCGCATCAGTCACCGGAGACGCACGCCTTGGAATCCCGACCGACCCTCCGCCACAGCCACGAGCGACGACAGCGATTGCATCGCGCGATGGTGTTGCGCCGCCGGTTGCAAATGCGGCGGGCCGGGCTGGTCGCCGGGAGTTTGCTCACGCTCACGATCAGTCTGGGCGCGGTGATGTTGATGACGCACGTTCTGGGCGGCTCCCCCGCCGCTCCGCTGTTCGTGGTCGATGATGCTTCATCGCGTCAGCCGGCCGAACAGGCCGCCGCGCAACTTCAAACACCTTCTCCCGCGCCGGTCACGCCGCCCGAACCCGTCGAACCGGCTCCCGACATCGCCACGACGTTGCCGATGCCCAAACTCACATCGCAACCGAGGATGCCGATCTCCGTCAAATACTTCGGTCAGCGCGCCGTCCGTCCGGTTCGCACGATGCATATGCTCGTCACCGCGTACTGTCCCGGCCCCTGCTGCTGCGGCGAGTTCGCCGACGGCATCACCGCCAGCGGCAAATCCGTCCTCACCAACGCCGGTCGCCTCGTCGCCGCCGACACCCGCGTCCTGCCCTTCAACTCCCTGCTCACCATCCCCGGCTACGACCACGCCAACGTCGTCCCCGTTCTCGACCGCGGCGGAAAAATCAAGGGCCGCCGCCTCGACGTCCTGTTCCCCACACACGCGCAGGCCAAAAAATGGGGCGCGCGATGGGTCGATGTCACGGTGTGGGAATACGTTGAGCGATAATGACGAATGACGGCGGCTTCGACAGCGGAACGCTCAACTCGAATGATGACGGATCAAATGCGATATACTCCGTCATGGCGCGGCTCCTCGTTCTAAAGTTCTCACAGGTACAATACCGCGCCCAGGGAGCCACACCCCCTTTTATAGCTTCATTCGAGTTTTGTCGTTCGTCATTCATCTTCCATATGCCCCACGCCTCCGCCAACCCGCCCGCCGATCATCCGCTGCTGGTCGATCTGACCGAGCCGCAGCGTTTGGCTGTGACCACGACCGAGGGGCCGCTGTTGGTGATGGCCGCGGCGGGTTCTGGCAAGACGCGGGTCATCACCCGCCGGATCGTTTACATCGTCAAGCAACTGGGCATCGCGCCCTGGCAGGTGTGCGCCATCACCTTCACCAACAAGGCCGCGGCGGAGATGCGTCAGCGCGTCGCGCAACTGGTCAGCGAAAAACAAGCCCGCGCATTGACCGTCTGCACCTTTCACTCACTCTGTGCGAGATTGCTGCGCCAGTACGCCGACCGGGCCGGGCTTACCGCGACGTTTTCGATCTATGACACCGCCGATCAGAAACGCGCCATCAAGGAAGCGATGAAGGGCGAGGAGATCAACGAGAAAAACTTCACGCCCGACGCCCTGCTTTCGGCCATCAGCGCCGCGAAGAACAACCTGGTCGATGTCGAGACGTTCACATCGCAATCCAGGGACTTTTTCAGCCGGATCGTCGCCAAGGCCTATCGCGGTTATGAAAAAGTGTTGCGGACCAACAACGCGCTGGACTTCGACGATCTGCTGATGCGCACCGCCAATCTGCTCCGCTCCGACGAACAGACCCGCCTCGAACTCGAAGACCGCTTCCAATATCTGATGATCGACGAGTATCAGGACACCAACCACGTGCAATTCGTTCTCGCGCATCTTCTCGCCGCCCGCCACCGCAACCTCTGCGTCGTCGGCGACCCCGACCAGTCCATCTACGGCTGGCGCGGCGCGAATATCCGCAATATCCTCGAATTTGAGCAACATTTCCCCAACGCCCAAGTCATCGCGCTCGGCCAAAACTACCGTTCCACCCCCGAAATTCTGAAACTCGCCGATACGCTGATCCGCAACAACGTCCAACGCCGGCACAAAGACCTGTTCACGCAAAACCCCGCCGGTGAAAAGATTCGGCTCGTCCAGACCGCCGATGAGGAACACGAGGCGAAGTTCGTGCTCGACTGGTTCAAACAACTGCACGATGCCGGTTCGCCCTGGTCCGACATGGTGGTCTTCTACCGCATGAACGCGCTGAGCCGGGTGATGGAAGACATCCTCTGGCGCGAAGGCGTTCCCTACCAGATCGCCCGCGGCACGGCCTTCTACCAGCGACAGGAAATCAAAGACGCCATCGCCTACCTGCGCTCACTCAACAACCCCGATGATGCTGTATCCCTCGAACGCATCATCAACACCCCGCCCCGCGCCATCGGCAACACAACCATCGAACATTTACAGGCGTTCGCCTCGGCCAAGGGATTGTCGTTCTGGCAGGCCGTTCAAAACGCCGGGAGTGTGCCGACAATCAATAACCGGGCCATCACCGCGGTCGGTAAATTCGCGGCGATGATGAACAAGTGGCGGGGCAAACTGGAAACCGCCGAACAGGAAATCGCCTTTGTTCCGGGGGTGCGAGATCTGGTCGAAATGGTGATCCGGGAATCAGGGCTTGAAAAGCATTATCACGAAGATGAAGAAAAGGCGGGAAACCTGGACGAATTGATTTCCGCCGCGCAACGATTTGATGAACAGTATGAAAACGACCAGGCGACGCTCGCCCAGAAGCTGCTGGATTATCTGGAACAGGTCGCGTTGGTGAGCGACACGGATGCGGTGAAGGACAACGGCGGGGCCGTGACGCTGATGACGCTTCACGCGGCAAAAGGACTGGAATTCCCCAATGTTGCGATGATCGGCTTGGAGGAGGGATTGCTGCCGCACTCGCGGAGCGTGGACAACGCCGATCAACTGGAAGAAGAGCGGCGGCTGTGTTTCGTGGGCATCACACGAGCGGAAAAACGGCTCTTGCTGACATATGCAAGGTATCGCACGATTCGGGGCATGCGTGAACGGTCGATTCCCTCGCAATTCATAAGAGAGTTGCCGCGTGATGTGATGGAGGAGGAGGATTTATCCGGCGAAGGATTCGGAACCTGGGGTTCCCCCAGGCCGGACGACTTAAGTCGTCCGGCCTCCCGCGGCGGTTTGCTTCCGGGGGTGATGGTCGAACATCCGCAGTTCGGCGTGGGCACGGTCGTCGCGGTGAATGGGGCCGGCGCCTCGGCGCGCATCAAAGTCCAGTTCACCCGCTTCGGCGTCAAAACCCTGATCCAGGAATACGCCCGGCTGGAAATACTCGATTAACCGGCCCCCGGAAGTCGCCCCGGGCGGTATGATGGTGGGCGCGTTTTCGGCGACCTCTTTCCTCTTTTTCGGGAGTATGACATGCGAAGCATCTGGACAATCGGCGTGACACTGGCCGCGATGGTTCTGTTGATCGGCGTGATGCCGGCATCTGTCGTTCGCGCGCAGGATGCGACCGAACCGCCTCCGCCGAAGACGGAAATACGCACTTATGACATCAGCGACTTGGTGACGCTACAACCCAATTTTGAAGATGTACCGAACCTGAAAGGCGAGAAACCCAACCCCGGTCCTGAAAACATGATTTTCTTGCGGCGAAGTGTGCATGACTCTACCATACCGCGCGCCGACCGGATCACCGCGATCATGGACATGATCAAAAACCTTGTTTCACGGGAGGAATGGGTTCCGGTGGGTCTCATCAATTACATGGACGAGTCAAACGGCGTGCTTTACATCAAAGCACCTGCGAGCGACCATCAGCAGATCGCCAAATTGCTGGCGGACATGCGGACGATGCGGCATCGTACTATCACGGTGCAATGGCTGGTATTTGAAATCTCCGCGGTTCAGTTGCATGATCTGAAGCAGCGATTCGCCGACGGCGGGTTGCTCGTTTCATCGCAGAACGCCAAGACCCTGTTGGATGAATTGGAGACGGGCAAGTTGAAAACCACGCCGGTCGCTTCGGCGCGGCTGGTGTGCATGAACAGACAGCGGACGTGGATCATGCCGATGGAAAAACAATCCGTCCCGACCGACAAGGATGAGTAACCGTTCACGGGTGATCGCCGTTTTTGAGCCAAAAACGAATGTTTGTCGAAAAATGGTCGAACATTGGCTCGTCTTACCGCCGTTTTTGAAGCAGAATCCAGGCTTTTTGACCCCGTGAA
>JBAYVY010000298.1:0-4525 GCA_041674345.1 Phycisphaeraceae bacterium
CCCGGAAGTGCCCCCGCCCCCGGAAGTGGCCCCGCCCCCGGAAGTGGCGAACCATCTTCCCCCGAAACCCGAAACTCGACGGCTTCGACAGCGGATCTGCCGCTCAAACCCGAAACTCCTCGCCCCGCCCCCGGCGGCGGACCGCGCGGCCTCATGCAAGGCCCAGGCCCCCGAAACGGCCCGCCCGGCGAGATCGACCGGCCCCATCCGCCTCTGACCGCCGAGCAGCGGCAACAGGCCCTCGAAGTCCTCCGCGATGTCAACCCCGACCTGGCTGAACGCATCGCACAGGCCCTTCAGGACAACCCCGAACGCGCCCGCCTCGCATTTCGACGCTTCGGTTCGCGTCTGCTTGAACTGGCTGAACTTCGCAAATCCGATCCCGCTTTGTACCAGCTCAAAGTCACCGATCAACAATCCAACTTTGAAACCTTCAAACTCGTCCGGCAAATCCTCGAAGCGCGAATCGAAAACGACGACGCCAGGGTCGGACGATTGACCGACCGGCTCCGCGAACACTTGCTCAAACACTTCGATGTCCGCATGAAACTGCGCGAACACGAACTGGCCCTGCTCGAAAAACGCATCCGCGAACTGCGCGAAGAACTCAGGGACCGCCACGAACGCAAAACCCAACTGATCGACCAGCAAATCCAAACCATGACCCGCCATAATCCCCCACCCCCGCCCCCGGAAGGTACGCCCCCGGAAGGTACACCCCCGGAAGCGGAATGACGAATGACGAAGCACGAATGACGAATGAAATCACAAATCTCAAATTCCAACCGGCCCGGCGCGACGCGCGCCTGTTTGAGCATTGAGATTTGGAACTTCATTCGTCATTCGGATTTCGTCATTCGTCATTCGTGCTTCGTCATTCTTTCGTCTCCGTGTTCTCTTCGTCGTTGATCCTTACGCGCCGAGGTTCACCGTCGGCGCGGCTCTCATGCCGACGTCTTCGATCTCGAAAAACTCCGCCGGGGCGAAGCTGAACATCCCCGCCACCAGGTTCGAGGGAAACTGGCCGATGCGCGTGTTCAGATCGCGCGCATTCGCGTTGTAAAAACGTCGGGCCGCCTGGATGCGATCCTCCGTATTGGCCAGTTCTTTTTGCAGCGCCAGAAAGTTCGCGCCGGCTTTCAGATCGGGGTACGACTCGCTGACAGCCAGCAGTTGGCGCAGCGAGCCGATCAACACGTTTTCATCCTGCGCCTGCTGGGCGGGCGAGCCGTTGGAGTTCGCCGCCTGTTGCCGGGCGCGCGTCACCGCTTCCAGCACCTGCTTTTCATGGGCGACATATCCCCTGACGGTTTCGACCAGATTCGGAATCAGGTTGTATCGCCGCTTCAATTCCGCGTCGATGTCCGACCAGCTTTCTTTCATATGCTGGCGCAGGCGGACCAGCCCGTTGTACGTTCCGATGAACCACAGCAGCGGCACCAGAATGACCACGGCCAACGCGATCAGGAGCGGCAACACGATTTCAGGCACGGGCGGACTCCTTTTGTTGCTCGATCACGTAGAATCCCCGGCATGGAAACACCCCTTGTCGGGATCGTGGCAGATCGACATCATAACCCGTGACGGGGTCGCGGAAATGCGAAAATCGACAAATCACTGATGGATATGCACTTGAACGGATGGAACGGGCGAAAGTTATGTGAAAAAAAACACGCCGATCACTTGCCCACCGGCCATTCATAGCGCACAATATCCCTCAAGCAGAACCGCTTAGAGGTCGATGTAACGCTATGGCTGGCGTAGAGGACCTCGGAGGCGGGCATTGTGCCCTTGGCCGGGCACGCCCCCTACAAAGAGAGAAACGCGGGCGAGGTGCGTACACCTCGCGGTGATTCTGTCGGGTAACGTCCGGCTCAGCGAGCCGGGGCGTCCCCGCCCCCGGATCACCGGTTGGTTTTGAGAGAGAGCGACGCACGATCATGCGAACGTCGGCTGTTGCCGCGCACGATCAGACACGACAGTCGCACTCGTCTGGAACCGACACCATGCTCTCCGCCTTGCAACAACTTTACCGAGCCATTCTCAACACCCCGGCCCAGCCCACGACCGATCGCGTGGAAAAAGATCGGCTGACCTTCCGCGGGCCTGTCATGGTGACCGCCGACAATCACGGCCACTTCGCCTTCAACGCAGACGCACGCACTCGCACCTGCATCGTCCGCCACACCGGCGTGATCCGCCCCTGTCAATTGCACCTGGCCGGCCTGCACGGCGACGGCAAAACATTCAGCATCCGTCTGACCGATCGGCTGGGCGGCTGCGTCCAGCTCGCCGCTCATATGCTGCACCGTCACGTCGGGCAGGTCGGCAGCCGCGTCTCGATTCGCTTCACCTTCCAGGGCCTGACCGATCATCTGGACGAAGCGCATCCGCGATTCTCCCACAGCGGCGCGATGTCCGGCCAAATGGAACTGCGAGGCCGGATCAGCGACCCGGCTTCATGGACCTGCCGCCTGATCGCCCGCTACCACGCCGCCCCGGGGGCGGGGGCGGGGGCCGATCAGCGCGACGCCATGGTCGAAATCGCCCGCCAGGACCAACCCCAATCCGCGGCGTAAAACGGTCCCCCCACTCCCCTTCTCCTCCGCCCAGCCGCCCAGCCGCGACTTGTTGTTTTTGGACAAATCGCTTGACGTTGGCACGCCCGGCTGTTAGTATTTATAACAACACCCGCAAGGATCGATTCATGCCGTGGCTGGACCTGCTCTGGGATCACGAACCCGGCGGCAATGTCGAACACATTGCTGAAAATCATGTGACACCCGACGAAGTCCGTGAAGTTCTGGAAAGCGATCTGGCGATGACGTACACCAGCCGGCGCAGCGCCGACCCATCGCGCTGGGGTTGACCGGGAACGGTCGGCGTCTGGCGGTGGTGTACGAACAAGTCGATGCGTGTACGGTCAAGCCCATTACCGCTTACGAAGTGGAATAATGCCATGAAAGTGCGAAATCGAAAAGTGAAGTGGCCGGACGCCGATCGCAGGCAATACCAAGCCGCCGCCCGAAAGATCGACCGCGAAGAAAAAGCCGACATTCTCGATGAAGCCCGCGAAATGCTCGCCCGACAGAAGTTGCTGCTCGACGCGATGACCCGCCTCAAAGCGTGTCGCCAACATGAAGGCCTGAGTCTGACCGACCTGAGCCACCTCACCGGCATCCCCAAAGCCAACCTCTCCCGCCTCGAAGCCGGCAAAGCGAACCCCACCCTGGAAACCCTCGTCCGCTACGCCGGGGCGATGCACCTCACGCTGAAACTCGACATCGCCGCATGAGAAGAGCAACCCACCGGATGTAGGCGAAGAAAAGGGGATGAGTACATATTACATATGTTGACCGCGAGGGGGCGGGTGTATAAGGTGGGGGCATGGTCAGAAGCACGAGACAACAACCCGGCGGCGCGGTGTTTCACGCGCTCAATCATGTTCGCTTCAATCCGGTGGATTTACAGAACAGATGATGCACTAACGAAGGGAAGGCAAATCTGTGAATTCCAAAACGGAACGTCACCACATTGTAATAACTTTTGATATTGACGAAAAAGAGTTGTTGGTTAAAACAATTCCCGAAGGAACATTCTTTTCTTTCCTGAGTGATCTGAACGAAGAAGACAGGAAGAAAGCGCTGCAAGCGGCAGATGTGCTTTTTTCCTGGAACCCTCCAAAAGAACTATCCAAGGATGAATACCCGCTGCTTACGCGGTTGCGCTTCATGCAGATTCTTTCGGCCGGTGCCGATCACGTTCCCTTCGACGATATCCCCGAAGGAGTGAAGATCGCAAGCAACGTCGGCGCCTACGCCGAACCGATGGCGGAGCACGTACTGGCCATGGTGCTTGCCCTGGCAAAGCAGCTGCTGAAAAATCACGACAAGCTGGGACGCGGTGAATTCAACCAGTTTGAAATCAATAAGATGGTGTCCGGTTCAACGGTCGGCATTATTGGTTTCGGTGGCATAGGAAAGGCGGCGGCGAAACTTTTCCGATGTCCGGGATGTAGAATATATGCTATAAACTCAAGCGGCAGGACGCAGGAAGCGGTGGACTTCATCGGGACATTGAAGGATATTGACTACGTTTTGAAGGAATCCGACATTGTCGTCCTTTCCATTGCACTAAACAATCGAACGCAAAACCTCATAGGTCGTCGCGAGCTTGAGTTGATGAAACAGGACGCCATCTTAGTAAACGTAGCGCGAGCTGCACTTATAGACGAAACCGCTCTTTTTGAACACCTTGTGAATAACCCTCATTTCAAAACAGGCATCGACGCCTGGCGGGTCGAACCTTTCAGCGCTGGCACATTTAAGATGGATCATCCTTTCTGCGAGCTTCCTAATTTCATTGGCTCGCCGCACAATTCGGCGATGGTTCCGGGCGTAATTAGAAGAGCCGTCGAATTGGCGGCTTTAAATGTTCGTAATTTCATCCAAGATAAGCCGATTCGCGGGATAGTATCTCGCGAGCAATATAGATAACGTTTATACCATTCGCGTCCAATAGTTGA
>JBAYVY010000299.1:0-4509 GCA_041674345.1 Phycisphaeraceae bacterium
CGGCGATGGGTTTTTCGGGATGGGGATTGTCCCAGGGCATGTTGAAGATGACGACCGCGTTGGTTTTTTCATTGCGGCCGTTCCATGCGACCGACGCGCCGGGCAGCAGCGCGGCATTCCACCAGTCGCCGATCTCCCGCCCGGCGCGAACGGGGATGACAGCGTGGGAACCGTCGGCGTAGTTGACCTGATAGCGCGCCACTTCCGTGCCGTAAGGCGCGGAACACCAGCAGGCGGTGTGGAGGAACCAGAGGCGATCGGCTTTGACGTTGGCGGCGGGAATGGCTTTGACCTCGGCGGGAGCGGCGGGGTCGTGATCGCCGCCGCGCAACGTGAGAACCGCCTTGTCGTGATTGGCTTTGGGATCAATCAGGCGGAAGCTGACGCCGTTGAAGGTGACTTCGGTGGGGAACGCCTGCGCGGCGACGGCCATGCCGTTGACCATGCCGGTGTGGTTGGTGAGGAAGAATCGCATGTCGTTGTCGCCCTGATCGGACCAGCCGCCCTCGCCGTCGCCGGCGACCTGGTCGTGGTAGGAACGATTGACGACCTTGGTCAGATCGAGATAAGTCCAGCGATAGCGTTTGCCCGCCGCGGCGCTGAAGCCGGCTCCGAGATTTCGCGCCAGACAGGAAACGATGCGCGTGGCGCGCTGGGTTTCACTGGTCATGGCCTGGTCCCAGTTCAACTGGTCGATCAGGATCGTGCCCTTGCCGACGGGCACCGCGACGAGCAGGGCCGGTTCCATCAACACCTCGGCGGACTGGAGCGTGGGCGGCGCGATCACCGGCCCGCCCAGCGGGCAGGTGGGTGTGCGCTTGGCGGTGCGGCACCAGTGGAAATCGGAATGGCCCAAGCCGTCCATGAGCGGATCATCGCTGCGGCGGGCGCCGTAGTTCACCCCCTTGGGCAGCGGCGCGAAGCCGGGCGTCCAGGGCAACAGGGCCGCGACATGGGGCAACGTCTTTTCATTCAAACCGCGCAGCCAGATTTTGCCGCCGGCCAACAGGAAGGATCGCCACCGATCCAGCGTTTGTGCGTCGGGCGCGACGGTGGCATCGACCAGCAGGGGGCCGGGGGAGCCGGGGGAGCCGGGGGTTTTCAGATCGTCGGTGACGGAGACATTGCACATCGCCAGCATATCGCGTGTCTGTTTGGAAACGCCTTTGACCACGCGCAACGCCGGGGCCGGCACAACCGGTTCGGCGGCGACGGCGGCTTGAATCGCCTGCGCGAGCATCAAGCCCGCGACGGGTTCGACATCGACGCGATCGCTGAGCAGATACTGGCAGAAGGTGACCCGGCCTTTGCCGTAGCGCACTTCGGCCAGCGGGGACCAGTCCATGCCGGAACGCCCGCCGCTGACCGCCGCGGCGAGGATCGGGCCGGTGGTCGGACGCTGGAACGATTCGGTGACGACCAGATGGTCCGGCCGCCACCAGCGCAGCTGCGCATCTTCGATGCCCTTCAACGCCGGATCATCGTACGCCAGACGCCAGGTCATCGACGCGGCATGACGGGGATCGAGTTCCGGCTGAACCGGCAGGAAAGCGGGCATTTTCGTCTGATGCAGAACCAGCAACCGCCCGCCACGTTCGACGAATCGCACCGCCGCGTCGAGATCGGCCTGACCGATGGCCTCTTCGCCGATGATGAGCAGACGCTTGCCGGCCAGCGCGGCGTCGTCCGCGACGGCGGGCGCGATTTTCAGGCCCAACGCGTTGAACGCCTGGGTCGTCGCACCCTTTTCAACATCGACCAGCGCCACTTGCGCCGCGGACACCTGCGTCAGAGAACTGCGCGGCACGATCCACATATCTTCCTCGTGACGATACTGTTCACGGGGCCACGACCCGTACATGCAGCACAGGCGCAGAATCAGTCGCGCCCTGGTGGATGTGCTGACAGCGGGGGGTGTGAAGGTGAGTGTCAGTTCGCGTTTTTGTCCCACTTCGACATGAGCGGGGAGCTCGCCCCGCCAGACGATGGTGTCGTTGACCATCAGGTAGGCCTGGACGTGCATGTTGTTGTAGCTGTTCCAGATCAGCGAGCCGTCGTTGATGACGATGAGTTTGCGGGAGTAGGGTTCGCCTCCGAAGGCGTTGGGGTGGTAGTCCAGCGGGCGGACCATGATGGAGGGCATGAGTTGGATGCCGGTGGCGGTCCAGGGATTGACGCAGGCGACGCCCTTGGCGCGGTAGGAGTCGGTGGACATGCGGACCATGCGGACCCAGGGGTTATCGTCGCGGGGCATGAGGGAGTCGCGTCCGCCGAGGTTTTGCGTGGTCCATTTGAACAGGTCGTAGGCCTCATCGCCGGAGTAGGAACAGTAGAACGCCGGGTCATCATCGGGGCAGTGGTATTCGCCGATCATCAGCGGGCGATCCCATTTGAACGCGGCCCGCCAGGAACGGCTGACGCCGTCGTCGGTTTTCAGCCAGTCCAGATCATTGGGAATCACCCAGCCGGAGTTGGGGTACTTGCGACCGATCGTATCGGCCTGGCCGGGCGGCACGTCGTTCGCGCCTTCGGGGTAATGGATATTGATCGCGTCCAGCCGACCGTCCCAGGTGATCTCAGCGTCGCCCTGGAGCAGGCGGGTGGAATCGTTGGAACGGATGGCGGTCACGAGTTTGTCCGCGATCGCCATCAGGGCCGGTTGCGTGTCGCTCCAGAAGGTCTCGTTCGTCACGCTCCACATGATGATGCTGGGGTGATTGCGATACTTGCGGACCAGCATCTCCATGCTTTTCACGGTGTTCGGCACCCACAGATCGGCCAGCGCCTTGGGCGTGCTGCGATCATCGTTGCGATACCAGCCCCAAAACTCCGGGATCACCATCAGCCCCACCGTGTCCGCCTCGTCCAGCACATGCGGATTGATGAAACTGATATGCTGGCGAATGCTGTTGTAGTTCACCAGCTCCCGCGCCACGTTCCCCATCACGTCCTCCTGCGGCTTGGAAGGCATCGCCAGCCAACTGTTCCGCAGCAACACCTGACGACGACCGTTCAACAAGAAGTCCCGCCCCTTCGACGTGAACTCCCGAAAGCCGAACCGCGTGAACGTGTGATCCACCACCCGCCCCGTTTCGGTCGTCGTCACCTCCGCGCAATACAGCGACGGCGTGGTCGGCGACCAAAGGTGCGGCGCGATCCAATCCGCGCTCAGCGTCACCACCCGGCTTTCACCCGGCTCGATCGCGTGTGCATCGGAAAAAAGCGATATCTGCGGCGTCTGCGAAGGCAGCGACCCGCGAATCACCACCACCGGCTCCACCATGTGCCGAACCTTCCCCGCGTTCACCAACGTGACATCCACCTCAATCCGCTTCTTCGCCACCAGCGTGCGGACCCACACATCATCAATCCGAATCTCCGGCACCAACTCCAGACGAACATCCCCCCAGATGCCCGGCATCACACCCGTCACCGGCGCGATATATGTCTTGCGCTCCCTGTCCACCAACCCCGCACGACTGGTCAACCCCACCACCAGATCGTTCGACCCCGCACGAACGATGTCCGTCACGTCGTAAGTGTTCGGCACCATCCCCAGCACCGATTCGCCGATCACTTTGCCGTTCAACCACAGCTTGCCGCGAAACGCGATGCCGTCACATCGCAGCAACGCACGCTGACCCGCCGGTACGCCGCCGACCAAATCAAACGACCGGCGATACCACGCCGCCAACTTGTCCGCGTTTTTGAACCCCTTGCCGTCCGCCGTGAGAATGCTTTGCAGCGGCGGGTAATAAGGCCCGATGTTGTCATGCGTCACGAACTTCGTGCATTCCACCTCCGGGATGCGAACCGCTTGCCAACCCTCCACCGGCGGAGGAAACGTCAGGTCCAGCGTACCGGGCCGACCTTCCCATGCGCCTCCCAAATCCAGCACCGCCCTTGTGCCGTCGGACACCAGCCCCCGCGGCGCGACCGGCGAATCCGCCAGCGCCAATGAAACAGTCAGCCCTAATCCCATCAGGAATGGTGCAAAGAAGTTCGTCATGTTCGCCCGCCTTGCGTAAGGATTGGTGTCGGAATGCCGGAGTAGGAGTTTCGAGTTTCGGGGGAAGAGGTTCCGCGGGCACCGGTGCTCCGGGGGCCGGGGGCCGGGGGCCGGGGGTCGATCATCTGTTACAGGATACCCGCGATTCGCCATATGTACCATAGAGACTCGGCCCGTTGGTTCCCGCGGTGCTGTCGGACAAATCGTCATATGTCAGCAACGACGCCCGTGCTGAGGCGGCCAGACCCATCACCGCCGCCGCGGACAAGGTGAGTAACAGAGACTTCATTTCAGACCTCCTTTGTGAGAGTTATACCTCACGCGGCCAATAGTTGAACATCGTTGAACATCTGCAAGTTGAGCGTGAGGGTGCTTTCCAATTTGTCCCGATGGCGTGTGTTGACCGCGGCCAGCGAGTCGCGGACGGCTTGCTGGAATTGCTGATGCGTGGGGTAGTAGCGGCCGTTGAGGCAGTCCTTTTTGATGAACTTCCACAGCCG
>JBAYVY010000300.1:0-4430 GCA_041674345.1 Phycisphaeraceae bacterium
CCGCCGGCGTCGAACCGATCCTCGCCCTGCGCTCGCTGTGGCTCAGCAACGACGACCGCTGGAACCACTACTGGTTGTGCGGCTCACCACTCCGACAAGCCGCGTAGGGTGTCATGCACCCCTGAGTTCCTGAGTTCCTACAGCGGATACAGCCGGGTTGCAAGAAGGGGGGGCGATGCGTTACAGTATGCGGCTCGTTTGAGTAGGCCCAGAGGAATCGCTATGCCGACTATCAATCAGCTTGTTCGTAAACCCCGCACGGTGCAGAAGGCCAAGAGCAAGGTCAAGGACATGGCCGCGTGCCCGCAGAAGCGGGGCGTGTGTCTGAACGTGCGTACCGTGACGCCCAAGAAGCCGAACTCGGCTTTGCGCAAGGTCGCCCGTGTGCGACTGAGCAACGGCAACGAAGTCACCGCGTACATTCCCGGCGAAGGCCACAACCTTCAGGAACACTCGATCGTGCTGGTGCGAGGCGGTCGTGTGCGCGACCTGCCCGGTGTGCGATACCACATCGTTCGCGGCACGCTGGACACGCTCGGCGTGGACGGCCGCAAACGAAGCCGGTCCAAGTACGGCGCGAAGAAGGGCAAGTAGAGAAGATGGCTTTGTGTCCTGCGGCTTGCGGCTTGCGAGTCAGGACGCACATCGCAGGACGCAAGCCGCAAAGCACAACAAGGCAAGTAATCGCCCGGCGCGGCAAGCCGGTCGGTGAACACAAGGCCCCGGCGAACGGCAGGGGCGGATGAGCCACAAGGAGCAAATGCCATGGCCGGACGTATCACCAAATCGGAAAAGCAACTGCGCGGCGACCCTCGTTTCGATGACAAGGTGCTTTCGCGTTTCATCAACTGCGTGATGCACGAAGGGCGCAAGTCCTCGGCCCAGCGCGCGGTGTATGGGGCGATCGACCTGATCGAAGAGCGGACCAAGGGCGAGCCGACGGCAATCGAAATCTTCCACAAGGCGATTGAAAACGTGAAGCCCCGCGTGGAGGTGCGAAGCAAGCGGGTCGGCGGCGCCAATTACCAAGTACCGATGCAGGTCAACCGGCGGCGTCAGCAGTCGCTGGCGTTCCGGTGGATTCTCGCCGCGGCGCGCAGCGAGAAGGGCCGGCCGATGGCGCAACGCCTCGCCCGTGAACTGCTCGACGCATCCAACGGCGAAGGCAAGGCGATGGCCACCCGCGATCAGACGCACCGCATGGCCGACGCCAACAAGGCCTTCGCCCACTTCGCCTGGTAAGCGTCGTATTTCCCCCAAACCGTCTCTTTAACCCTCCGATTTTCGGAGGGTTTTTTCATATCGCGACCCCTGCAAGGTTCACATTTCACGTCCGCTGGCTTATGATGTGTCTAAGCACTCGGTTTTCGACAAGTGAGGCACATCATGATGAGCAACAAGAACATGGTTCTGGCGGTCTGGATGGTGTTGGTGCTGGTCGGCGGCGCGATCGCGGCTGACAAACGAGCCGCCGCGCAACCGGCGGGCAACGCGGAAAAGGGAAAAAACGTCTCGCTCCGCCAGGTCGTGCAAGACCTGTCCAAGGAAGCGGAGGAGGCGATCAAAGAAAACAAGCCCCTGCCCCGCACCGTTTGCGATTACGCCAAGACCAAGGGCGATGTCATTCTCCGCGAGCGCGATCTGATGCTCGGCCTGACCAAATCGCAGGACCGCAATCCCCTGGTCGATTCCTACATCAAGTGGCAACTGCTCAGCTTCCAGCCAGACTTCGCCAAGATGAAGCCCGCGGATTTGGTGCGCATCATGGATGCGATTCCCGCTCCCGAACCGCTGGGCCAGATGGACCCGCGCGACGTCGCCATGCTCAAGGCAGGCAAAGGCGGCAAAGGCGGCAGGGCGCAACTTCAGAAAATCATCGATCAGTTTCAGGAACATCAAAAACAGGTCGCGGTCCTGAACAAACCCAACCAGGCCTACGCCAAGGTGGTCTTCGACGCCACGACATCCGACAAGGGCCTGAATCTGATCGCCAAGGTCAGGCATCTGGAAATGGCGATCGACGGCGGCAATGAAAGCATCGTCAATGGACAGATCAAAGCGATCACCGCGGAACTTCTATCCCTTCGCACCGACAAATCCCTCTCGCCGCCGATGCGCGGCGAACTGGTCCGGCGGATCAAACAGATTGCCGGCCACAGCCGGGAGATCGTCGTCAACGCCACTCTCAAGGCGTCGGACGACGAGCCCGTGTCGTTCAACGAAAAAACCATCAAGCTCGGCGACAAGCAGATCGAGGAAATGGTCGCCTATCTGGAAGACCGCGAATACGCAGCGCCGAAAAAGTAACAACATCCCGCCATGGGCCCGGCCCCGGTTTCCCACGCGCCTGTCTCCGATGGCGCCACCTTGGGTGCGACATTGGCTGTGAATGATTCCCCCCTGCATCGTTACCATCGTCAGATGCTCCTGCCCGACATCGGCGAGCCGGGCCAGCGCCGCCTTGCCTCCGCTCGCGCGCTGCTCGTCGGTTGCGGCGCGCTGGGGTCGATGATCGCCGAACTGCTCGCTCGCGCCGGGGTCGGACATCTGGTCATCGTGGATCGTGATTTCGTCGAACTGACCAACCTTCAGCGTCAGGTGCTCTTCGACGAAGCCGACGCTCGTGACGCAACGCCCAAAGCCGTCGCCGCCCAGCGCAAACTCGCCGCGATCAACAGCGCCGTACGGGTCGAATCGGTCGTCGCCGACTTCAATCCCGTCAATGCCGAACGACTGGCCGAGGGGTGTTCCGTGTTACTCGACGGCACCGACAATTTCGAGACCCGCTATCTGCTCAATGACCTGGCCGTTAAACGCGATATCCCGCTGATCTGCGGCGGGGCCGTCGGCACCACCGGCACCGTCTGGTCCGTTCTGACCGGCCAAACCCCGTGCTGGCGTTGTCTGCACGACGACGCCCCCGTCGCCGCACAGGCCGGTCCCACCTGCGACACCGCCGGCGTGCTCGGACCCGTCGCCTCCCTCATCGCTTCCATCCAATCCGCCGAGGCGATCAAAGTTTTGCTCGACCGGCGCGATCTCGTCCACACCGGCCTGCGATCCTTCGATCTCTGGGCCGACACGCAACAAGCCATCGACCTCGCCGACGCCCGCCGCGATGATTGCCCCTGTTGCGTACATCATCAATTCGATTACCTCACCGGCCTGCGACAAACCGGCATCACCACGCTCTGCGGACGCAACGCCGTGCAGGTCATGCCGCATCAACCGCTCCCCGCCGATCAACCGCTTGATTTCGAGGCCGTCGCCGCCCGCCTCGCGCCTCACGGCCCCACGCACTTCAATCGCTACCGCCTCCGCGCCACCCTCGACTTCTCCGGCCAACCCCTCACGCTCACCCTCTTCACCGACGGACGCGCCATCATCCAGGGCACCAGCGAACCCCTCGTCGCAAGAACCCTCTACAGCCGGTACATCGGAATGTGAAGATAATGACGAATCAACGCCTGTTGACAGTCGCCATCTCATCCCGGATAAAGATCGCTTTTCCCCAAGGAACGCACCCCATGTCCCTCATCCAGCCCGGCATGACCATCCTCTTTCAGGGCGATTCGATCACTGACGCCGGACGCGACCGCAACAACAACCAGACCGACCTCGGACGCGGCTACGCCATGCTCGCCGCCGGACAACTGCTCGCCTCGCGCCCCGCCGATGACATCAAATTCATCAACCGCGGCATCAGCGGCAACCGCATCGTCGATCTCTACGCACGATGGAAAATCGACGGCATCAACCTCAAGCCCGATCTCATCTCCATCCTCATCGGCGTCAACGACACCTGGCACGAATTCAACTACCAGAATGGTGTCGAGGTTCCCCGCTTTGAAAAGTTCTACCGCGATCTGCTCATATGGACCCGTGACGCACTGTCGAAAACCAAGATCGTGTTGTGCGAACCTTTTTATCTCCGCACCGGCGTGGTCACCAAGGAATGGGAACCCGACATCGACGCCCGCATCGCCGTCACGCACCAACTCGCCGCCGAGTTCAAAGCCACGCTCGTCCCGTTCCACCAGATGTTCGAGCAAGCCGCGAAAAAAGCCCCGCCCCAATACTGGGCAAGTGATGGCGTTCACCCCACATTGGCAGGCCACACCCTCATGGCGCAGGAATGGATCAAGTGCGTGGCGTAACGCCAAGTCGAAAATGAGACCTTTGAAAAACCCCTCCTTAAGCACGGGATGACGCCTTCTTAGCAGCCCGTTTAGTACGACAGCGCTATGAACTATTCGTGGGCGCTTTTTTGCGGCGGCTTTCATATGAGCCGTGGTTCCGCTTTCCGCTGTTCCGCTGCTGGTAGTAGGTCTGGTGGCGGATCAGTTCACGCCACGAGTTCCACCAGACGTTCAGCTTCTGATGCGCCAGCACGTTCGTCACCCGGCTGACCCGCTCCAGTGTGATCCTCG
>JBAYVY010000301.1:0-4427 GCA_041674345.1 Phycisphaeraceae bacterium
CCGCCGGCGTCGAACCGATCCTCGCCCTGCGCTCGCTGTGGCTCAGCAACGACGACCGCTGGAACCACTACTGGTTGTGCGGCTCACCACTCCGACAAGCCGCGTAGGGTGTCATGCACCCATTTCGGAATTTCGGATTTCGGATTTCCGATTGCGGATGGGTTGTTTCGCCTTGCAATCCCAAATCCGCAATCCGCAATTCCATTATCATGCCCCTAATGATCTCCCTCTTCCGCAAAGGGTCCGTCCTGGCCGGCGACATCAAACTCGCCCATTCCATTTTCGCATTGCCTTTCGCACTGCTCGCCGCGTTCCTCGCCCCCGGAATCGGAACCGCCCCCGCCCCCGGAATCGCCCCCGGCCAGCTTCTCCTCATCGTCTTGTGCATGTTCTTCGCACGCACCTACGCCATGCTCACCAATCGTCTGCTCGACCGCTCCTTCGACGCCGCCAATCCCCGTACCGCCGGTCGCGCCCTGCCCGCCGGTCGGGTCAAACCCCGCGATGTCATTTTTGTCATCCTCCTCTGCGCCATCGGCCTCATCGCCTGCGCCGCCGCGTTCGGCCCGCTCTACCAAAACTACTACCCCCTCCTCGCTTCCCCCCTGGTCCTCCTCTGGCTGGGCGCTTACGCCGTCGCCAAGCGTTTCACGCCTCTCGCTCATTTCATCCTCGGCGGGGCGCTGGGCCTGTCCCCACTCGCCGCCGGACTCGCCGTTCAACCGGCCTCGCTCGCTTCGCCGCCGCTCTGGCTCCTGGCGGGGTTCGTCCTCCTCTGGGTCGGCGGGTTCGACATCATTTACGCTTTGCAAGATATCGAACACGATCAGCGCGAAGGTCTTCACTCCATCCCCGCCCGGCTGGGACGCGGCAAGTCCCTCCTTACCGCCAAGTTCGTCCATCTGCTCGCGCTGCTTCTGCTCGTTCTGGTCATGCGAACCTCCCCCGCGCTTCGCACGCCCCACATCCCCGGCACCGACATGAGCTGGTTCTCCCTCGGCGTCGTCCTGGTCGCGGCCCTCCTGCTCATCGAGCACCGGGCCGCCCAACGCAACCGCTTCACCCTCGCCTTCTTCACCCTCAACGGCCTCATCGCCCTCCTCCTCGCCGCCGCCGGCGTCGCCGATGTGTTGCTGATGATGTAGCCGACAGCCGGGAAGAGGCGAGCGCGTCAGAAGGAGTCAGGAGTCAGGAGTAAAATCCCGACATCTGCGACCTCAACCCGCCCGGCGGCGATGCGATGCGGCCTTCTTGAATGCCGCGTCGATTTTCTCCAGCGTGCGCACGTTCGCCTTGTGCTTGCCGGACTCGATTCGGCTGATGGTCTCCTGACGGATACCGGCCAGTTTCGCCAAGTCCGCCTGGCTCAACCCCATCGCTCGCCTGTCAAGAATGACATCCCGCGCAATGGACGCGCGAATGAACTCAAACGCGGGGATATACCCCTTTTCGTCCGGGGGTGGGAGCGGAGGCAGCAATGCCTCGGCGTCTTTCAGGCAGTCATAGTCGTACTCCGGAACGATCACGAACCGCCTGCCCTCGATTTCAATGTGTGTGACTTTGGTCATGGCTTAACCCTCATAAACATCTTTGCGATTTCCCGCTTTCACAACGATCAACCTGTCGCCCTCCACCCTGAATATCACCCGGAAAGTCCCCGTGCGTTTGCGGAAGTGGCCCTTGAGCTTGCCTCGAAGCGGCTTGGCCCCGCTCACATTCGGCCACTTCATCAAACTCCCCAACAAGTCGTCAATCCGCCCCTTCATGGAACGCGGCAGCGATTTGATTTCCTTCGCCGCCTCGATCGTGATGACGACTGTGACCATCGTCGTATTCTATTGCCTATGACAAACAAGTCAACATTATGGCGCGGCCCCTGCGATCCGTAGGGAGCGTCGGGGCGAAGAAAACGACGTGAAAAAGTGTCGGACATGACGAATCAAACTCGAAATCCGAAACTCGAAACGGGGACCGCGACCACCCCCGGAATGGTCGCGGCTTTGTTTCGGACTTCGGACTTGATTCGTCATTCGAGCTTCGTCATTCGACATTTCCAATTGACATCTTCCTCTCCCCAAGCGATATTTCCTTTTACCCCCCTCGCCGGTATCGGGACATTATGCACGAAACTTCTGAACGCCTTCTGGCGCTGTTACGCGGGCAATCGGTCGCGCGGCCGCCGCTGTGGGATCCGTGGTTCGCCATGGCGCGGCTGTTGCGTGAGCGGTTTGACAACGATTACCTTCAGATGGCGGAGCGGCTGGGACATGCGGCGGTGCCGGTGGGCATCGTGCGTGTGGCCATTGATTTTTTCGACGCGCATCGCATCGCGTTGGGGGAGCCGCTGAACGGCCGGCGGTGGGCGCACGCGCGCCAGCACGCCGATGAACCCGATCCCTACTGGCAGGTCCAGCAGGCCGAGGCCGGCGCCGGTCGCAAGGCGTGCAACTCGGCCGGGAAGGCGTGTTGGATGACGATGCGGTGGTGTTTTCACGCGGTGTCGGGGACGCTGGGGCTGGAAAACTTCGCCCTGGCGTGTTACGACAATCCCGATCTGATGCGTGAGGCGATGGCGTGGGTCGAGCAGCGCAACCGGGCGGCGATCACGCATCTGGTCGCCAATGTCAAGCCCGACTTCATCCTGTTGGAAGCCCAGTGCGCCCACGCGACGGGGCCGATGATGGACCCGGCGATGATCCGCGAACTGTGTTACGAACCGACCCGACAAACGCTCGATTTGCTCCACAACCTCAACCTTCCGGTGGTGTTTCACACCGAAGGCAAACTCGAACCGGTCATGGACCTGATCCTCGACCTGGGCTTCGATGCTGTGCATGGCTGCGATCCCCACGCCAATGATCTGGCCGAGCTGATCGCGCGTTACAACGACCGCATCGCGCTGGCGGGGAACATGAACCTGGGCACGCTCATCACTTCCACGCCGGACCAGATCACGCGGGCCACGCACGACATGCTTCGTATCGGGGCGGTCCATCGGCGATTCATCGCCTCGGTCAACACCGTTCTCCAGGACGACGTGCCGGCTGAGAATTACCTCGCCTTCTGCCAAGCGGTGCGGACATTCACCGCATGACCCGGATGATTCAAGTTCACCACGGAGATCACGGAGAGCACGGAGAATGCGGATGTTGTGAGAAGCCGAATGGTACCATGCGCGATTCGGGATCCAACAGAGAATCGGTTGTAAACGCCCTCATGGATTCAACCTCCGTGTTCTCCGTGATCTCCGGGGTGAATCATCCGGCATAACCGCCAATGACAAGGGCCTGTCCGGCATGACCGGGCAGGCCCTTTGATTTCAACTTTCGGGGGCGGGAACTTCCGGGGGCCGGGGGGGGGGTTATTTGTAGTATTCCGCGTTTTTGCTGACGAACTGTTTCCATTCATCGGGGAGGTCTTCTTCGGGGAAGATGGCCTTGACGGGGCATTCGTCCACGCACAGGCCGCAGTCGATGCAGGTGTCCGGGTCGATGTAGAGTTGTTCGGAGGTCTCGAACTTCGCTTCGTCCTTCGTGGGGTGGATGCAATCGACGGGGCAGACATCCACGCAGGCGGTGTCCTTGGTTCCGATGCACGGTTGACCGATGATGTGCGGCATTCCAGCTATTCCTGCCCTGCGGGCAAATGGGGTTGGGTTCAGGGAACAATCTCGACACAACAGTATAGAAAGCCACGCGGTGACGACAAGGGGGGAAGAAGCGATGAGCGATGAGCGACTAGCGATAAGGAGAAACGGCTCGAACCGCGAATTCTTGGTTTCGCCCCTGATCGTTGCTTATCCCCCCCCCCATGCCCGGCTCTCCTCGTCGCTAGTCGCTCATCGCTCATCGCTTCCGCCCCATCACTTCTCGCCAACGAAAAAGGCGCCGCTTGGGGCGACGCCTTTTTTCGCAATTCAGCTCCGGGGTCTGTGGGTAGGGTTCGTTGCTTTTTTGCCGCTCCGATTTCGGAGTGAGCGGCGTTGGGTTGGGCTTCGCACGTTGCGAAGCACACGAATCACTTCACAGACGGACAGTCATTATCGCTTGGTGGCTTTCTTCTTAGTGGCCTTTTTCTTGGCGACCTTCTTCTTGGTGACTTTCTTCTTAGCAGCTTTCTTCTTTGCCATGGCGGTTTCCTTTCACCAGACCACTCGGAGCTTGCTCTTCACTTTACAGAGAAATCGAAATCAATGTCAACACATTTTTCCCGAACCGTTGAAAATCGTTATCGACCATTCGGAGGTCCGCGCTTGAGTGAAAGTGAACTCCGACGCTCCGCTGAATGACGAATGACCAATGACGAATGACGAATGAATGCCCAATGACGAATGCCAAATGACGAAACCCCGATCGCCTCGTTTGGACATTCGTCATTGGTCATTCGACATTCTTTCGTCATTCGTCATTGGTCATTCGTCATTTCCC
>JBAYVY010000302.1:0-4417 GCA_041674345.1 Phycisphaeraceae bacterium
GTGGGACACCGATCACGCCGCGCCGATGATGAACCTGATCGCCCTCTACGAAAGCGGACAGGCCGACGCCTACTGGACCGCCCGACGCGCCGCCTGACGCCAAAATCCATGGGCACACCCGCGATACCCAAATGGTGGGAAATCGGGGCACTCATTCAACCTATCCCCACATCGGCGCGGCTGGCGCGGGTTTTACTTCCGGGGTTTTACTTCCGGGGGCGGGTGGGGAACCCGCAATACCATCGCGGGCTTTACCAATTACTTCCGGGGATGCGGGGTCTTACTTCCGGGGGCGGGGGCGAAGGCGAGTTCGATCATTTGATGGCCGTCGAGGCGGTCGAGTGTGAACTCGACGCGGCCGGTGTCGGTCATCGTGAAATCAATCGCCCGATCCTGCGGCACGGTCTTCACCGATTTCACCGCGCGATCGGCCCGCACGGACACCGCGAGGTGGTGCAGCGGAATCACATCCTCGATGGTGTCGAACTTCTGCCCGCGACGTTCGGGGATGTAGTGCAACAGATGCACCACCCGGCGATTCTTCGCCGGTTGATCGTTGACGGCGGTCAGCAGCGTACTCGGCCCGTCCGTGCGAATCACCGGCTCGGCCAGCAACTGCGCGATCGCATCCAGCACCAGCGTCTTGCACCATCGCGGCAGGTTGTCGGCATACTGGCTGAAAATCGGATGCGCGAAGTAGATCACCCGATCCTTGCGCACCACCGCCGGGTAGCCGGTCTTCCCGCTGCTGGGCGTGTGATTGTGCGAACAAAAATGCTCCCACGTCCGGTTGAAATAAGGCGTCTGCACACCGGCCAGCACCGTCGCGCCCTTCATCGCGCCGACCTGCGTGCCCTGCTGGTACATGACGTGCCCCGTGCGGGGCAGCGATGAGCCGATCTGCTGGGTCGGGACGATGAAATCGGGGCTGAACGGCGCGGGGCCGACGTATTGCACGCCGAATGATTTGCTTGCGAATTGCGAACCGGCGGGGTCAAGGCCCGCGCGATGCGACAACAGCATCGCCCCGCCGCTCTTGATGAACTTGTCGAGTTTGGAGGCGAGTTTCGCATCGACGGGAATGGTGTCGGGCAGAATGAGCAGTTGGTACGTCGAGAAATCGCTTTGCGAGTCGATGATGTCGAACTGCTGGCCGGCTTCCTGCAAGATGCGGGTGGCGCCCATGCTCGGCGCGGGCAGGCGGCTGTGATCGGCGGCGGTCAAAAACTCTTCCGGCGTCAACACGGCGATGTCCGTCACGGGCGTGGCGTTTTCGCACCACGGTTCCTTGGCCGCGACTTGTCGATAGACCGAGCCGATCAGATCGTAAGTGACCGGGCAGATTTTGCCGTCGGGGGGCAGTTGATCGCCGACGGAGCATTTGCCGTTGAGCGCGAGCATGGTGAAGCATTCGTATTCCAGGGCGGGCTGATTTTTGAAGGAATGGAAATCGCCCCAGGTGGTGTGGAACTTGCCGGTCATGCCCATGCAGTCCGGGCCGAGGTTGCGGGCGTATCGCATGGTCAGGGGGAAGTGCAGGTAGCCCCACCCGCCGGACGGTAAGCTCTCCAGTTCCAAATGCGAATAAGCATCGACGATGGAACGATGGCGCGGGCCGATGTGCCCCGAATTGTAAAAGATGGTGCATCGTTTGTTGAGTTTGCGGATGAAGCGGGTCATGTCGGCTTTGAAGTCGTGAATGACTTTCACACCGAACGCCGCGCGAACCGCATCATCCGACGGGTCCAGCCCGGCGGCGATCATCTGCGTGCGCGACCACACCGACGCATCGCTGTGCGGATTGACGATATCGAAAAACAACCCGTCGGCGTCGAAGGTTTCCAGCACCTCTTTCACATGCGCCTTCAGAAAATCCAGGTACGGCGAGTTCACCGCCATGCTGCGGTAAAACCCCGGCTGGAACGGCGGGGTGCCCTCGACCTTGCCGTCCGCCGCGATGGTACACCATTCGGGATGCTGCTCGGCGCTGACCTGATCCCACTGCACCGTGATGTAAATCGGCACACGGATGTCCCGCTTGTGACATGCTTCGATCTGCTCGCCCAGCAGGTTCCGCTTCAGCCGCGGATGCACGCGCTCGGGGTTGATCCTGCTCGGATAGTAGATGTAACCGTGGTGGCAACGGGCGAAACAGGTGATCGAATTGACCGCGGCCTTGGCCAGCGTGTCGGCGAACTGGTCGGGGTCGAACCGCGAACCGATGCCCGCGATGTGTTGCGACGTGTGAAAGTCCAGGTGGATTTGACGAAAACGCAGTGAGTGAGCGGTCATAATGAACCATCCTTGAAATCAGGGAAGCCGCGATTGTACCCGCCCCGGCGCGGCTGCCAACCGCGAACGTCGGCCAAGTGCGACATTCGCGTTCACCATCCCCTTTGCGGCGGCATCGTGTCCGGGTAACATTCATACCGTTTTCCGCATCCCACTTGTCGCGGTCGCGCGTGCGAACAACCCGCCGCCGGTGCCGCCGGCAGGGTATGCGGACACGGGCAACACATATGAGAATGACATCCGCGATCAATGCGACATGGCTGTTCCACCGCGACAAATGCGCCGGCGCCGAGCGCGTCGAGTTTGACGACCGCGCCTGGGCCGCCGTGACGCTGCCGCATTGCTGGAACGCGCATGACGTGCCGGACGACGCGCCGGGTTACTACCGGGGCGTGGGCGTGTACCGCGCCCGCTTCCACCACGCCGCCGCCCCCGGAACCGCCGCCGGCAACGCGCCCGCCGATCAGCGCAAACACTTTCTCCACTTCGACGGCGTCAACCAGAGCGCGTGGGTTTATCTCAACGGCCAACCGCTCGGCGAACATCACGGCGGCTACACCGCGTTCACATTCGACATCACCGATCATCTGCGCGACGGAACCAACCTGCTGACGGTTCAGGTCTCCAACGCGCATGACGAAAACGTCGCCCCGGTGGCCGGCGATTTGTGCCACTTCGGCGGCATCTATCGCGCGGTCCGCTGGATCACGGTCGATCCCGTTCACTTCGATCCGCCCGCCGACGCTTCGCCGTCCGTGCGGGTCGATACGCCGCATGTCAGCGCCGACAGCGCGACCGTGCGTGTGCGCGGCATCGTGCGCAACGACTCATCCGCTCCGGTCGCCGTTGAACTTCACGCTGACATTTTCGATCCCGCCGGTTCGCGGGTGTCGTCCCTGCGTCAACCGCTTGCGATCCCGCCGCGACAGCGCGGCGATTTTGAACTGCTCACCGAGCCGATCACGCATCCGCGTCTCTGGTCACCGGACGAGCCGAATCTGTATCACGTCGAAATGCGCCTGGTCGATGCGGCAAACGGGCGGGCGCTGGATCACGTGCGCGAACCGCTCGGCTTTCGCTGGTTTCACGTCGATGCCGACGAGGGTTTTTTTCTGAACGGTCGGCGTCTGTTCCTCAGGGGCATCGGCGCGCATCAGGACTACCCCCTGCTCGGTTTCGCCGTGCCGGAGGACCGCCTGATCGCCGACGCCGCCGAGGCCAAAGCCGCCGGCGCCAACGCGCTGCGGTCCCACTATCCGCTGACCCCCGCCGTGTACGACTACTGCGATCGCGCCGGCCTGATTGTCTGGCTCAAAATTCCCATCATGTTCCGCATCGCGCACACCGCCGCGTTCTGGCGAAACGCCCAACAGATGATGCGCGAAACCATCGGCCAAAACTTCAACCACCCCAGCGTCATCCTGCTGGGCAGCATTTGCGAACCGCTCGGCGATCTGGACTGGTTCTGGCCCCGGCCCCACGACGCCGATCTCCGCCGGCATGAATTGACCGAAATCCATCGCTTCGCCCGCGAAATGGAAGACCTCACCCGCGAACTCGATCCGTCCCGTCTGACGGCCAACGATTACCACACCAATCCCTCGCCCGAATTGCACCACGAAGCCGGCCTGCTCGACATCAATGCCGTCAACGGCTGGAACATCTATCAGGGCTGGTACCACCGCGACCTGGAACAGACCGAAGCGATGCTCGAACAGACCCGCGCCTACGCGCCGTCTCGCCCGTACCTGCTGGCCGAGTACGGCGCGGGCAGCGACACGCGCATCCATACCTACGAGCCGACGATCTTCGATTTCAGCGGCGAATATGAATCGCGTCTGCATCAGCATTACCTGACCGTCGTGCCGGACAAGCGGTGGGTCGCGGGGATGTTTCTCTGGACGTTGCTGGACTTCCAGGTCGAAAGCCGCGGCGATGTCATGCCCCACATCAACAACAAGGGCCTGCTCACCGGCCGCCGCGAACGCAAAGATGTGTTCCATCTGTACCAGGCCCACTGGTCGGACCAGCCGGTCGCGCATATCGCTGCGCACCACTGGCGTCGGCGGCTGTTCGTCGCCGATCCGGGGCAAGCCGTCACGTTCCCCGTCGAGGTGTATTCCAA
>JBAYVY010000303.1:0-4385 GCA_041674345.1 Phycisphaeraceae bacterium
CGTGACAAGTCGGGTGACTTCGATTTGAAGGGTTTGAGCCGGGAGGCGTTTGACGCCTTTTTGAAGGCGGTCGCGCCGCTGCGCGCCGCGGAGTGGCGGGCGAATGATGATGATTTCAAAAACTCCGACTACACGATCACACTGACGACCACCGCCACCGCCACCGGAAGCCCCGGCCTCGCCCCCGGCGGCAAGACGCACGTCATTTCGCTGGTCAGCGACAGATTGATCGGGCACACGGATGCGGGCACGTTCACGCTGAACGGGCCGACGATTGACGCGATGACGGCGGAGCTGCGCGATCGCGTGGTGATTCCCCTGGATGTCGATCAGATCGCCGCTATTGCTTACGACAAGGTGACAATCACGCGCGATTCGTCCAGCCAGATCACCGTGGAAGGCGCACCGTTCGGCGGCGAACAGGCGGGCAAACTGCTGGACACCCTGGCGGGATTGAAGGCGGCGAGATTCATTTCACCGGCGCGGCCGCTGAAGATGGACATGGCTCATCCGACGCACCGATTGACAATCACGCCGCGTCAGGGCAAGCCGATCACGTTGTCGATCTGGGCGACGAACACGAACGATTACAACGTACTGGTCGGTCAGGTGGATGGCGGGCCGCTGTTCACACTGGCGGCGGACCCGATGGACGCGGTGAAAACGCCGGAAAAGAAGCCATGAAGTTCATCTGACGTGCGTGAGATGATAGGCGAACACGGCGGCGGAGACGGCAACGTTCAGCGAATCGGTTCCTCGCGCCATCGGCAAGGTGACGCGGCTGTCGGCGGCGTCGATCAGTTCACGACTCAGACCATCGACTTCGTGGCCCAACAATAACGCCCCCGGAAGTTTGAGTCGGAAGCCGGGCAGTGGAATCGCATCGTCGGCCAGGACGGTGGCGACGCAATGTACGCTGTATTTTTGTTGGAGCATTCGCACATCCGTCAACAGATCGGTTGAGCGGACGATGGGTTGTTTGAAGACGGACCCCATCGAGACGCGAATGGCGCGACGGTAAAAAGGATCGCAACTTTCGGGGCCGAGCACGAGGGCGGTCGCGCCCATCGCGGCGGCGACCCGCACCATGGAGCCGGTGTTGACCGGTTCCTTCAATTTTTCGCAAAGCAGCAATAGCGATTGACCAGCCGCTTGCGGCTTAGCGGCCTCCATGATTTGGGCCAGCGAAACTTCCGGCGGGCGGAAGCCGATGGCGAGCGTGCCGGTGTGGATGGCGAACCCGGCCATTTCGCGCATTTTTTCTTCGGTGATGACATAGTGCGGCACATCGGCGGGGACGACGGCGGCCAGTTCATCGGCGCGTTTTTCATCGGTGAGAACCGACTCGGCCCGCAGGCCGGCGGCGAACATTCGCAGCACGATTTGTTTGGATTCGGCCATGAACTTGCCGCGGTCCCGCCGCATGATCGGATCGCGGACGTTGCGGTAAGGTTCGATGCGCGGATCGGCGATGTCGTCGATGAAGATGCGGTTCATGGACGCATCGTACCGCGCGGCGGTATGATGCCGGTGACGTTTTCGCGGGCGAAACTTTTTTCCGGAGAATCTCCATGCGTACGATGTGCTTGCGTTGATCGGGTGGGTGGTGGTATTGGGCGGGTGTCAGACTTACATGACACCGGCGGGTCGGGCGGAGAAGGCGGGGTTCAAATCGTTGGTGGGCGAACCGGAACGGAACTGGCCGCGTATTGTGGAGCGAACCAAACAGGGGGCGTGAAGCGATGGGATGAAGGCGATGAGGCAAGCCGGGTCGGGGCATGCGGTGGAGATGAGGTTGCCGCGACCTGTCGGGTCGCGGCTGGGAAGAGGCGTGCCGCGTGCCGCGTGCCGTCAATCGAAGAGGTTATGTTGTGTTTGCGGGGTTGACTCGCCCAGAACGCGGGAGTCGATTTGACCGTCGGCGAGGTGGGTGGTCATGCGGTCGCCGGGTCGGACGGCGGCGATGGAGCGGATGAGATGACCCCGGGAGTCTATCGTATAGCTGTAGCCACGTTTAAGCACGCTGCGAGGACCGACCGCTTCGAGCTGGCGTGACAGCGCGGCCAGTTGCTGGCGGGCGAAGCGCAGACGGACGGCGGGTTCGTGGCGCACCAGCCGCATCTGCGAATCGTGCAATTGCGTGTGATGACGGGCCAGGCGATGGCGCAGGGCGTTGGCGAGGGTTTGGTCGTGATCGCGCAGATCGCGGCGAAGATCGTCGAGCCGGGTGGTGGGTTTGCGGAAAATATCGTGCCGGGCGATGGCGTCGAGTTGTGATGCGGATCGCTCGGCATGACGGCGCAACGACAGCAGCAGACGGTGTTGCAATTGCGCGATGTGCTGATGCTCGGCGGAAGCATCGGGCACGAGGATTTCAGCGGCTTGCGTGGGGGTGGAAGCGCGACGGTCGGCGACGAGTTCGGCGATGGTGGTATCGACTTCATGGCCGATCGCGGCGACGATGGGCAGCGGGCAACGGACAATCGCATCGGCGACCAGACGTTCGTTAAATGCCCAAAGGTCTTCGATGCTGCCGCCGCCGCGGGTGAGGATGACGGCGTCAATGGCCCAGCGATGGTGATGCGTGCCGAGTGAGTCGATGGCGGCGGCGATTTCGGGCGCGGCGTCGGCCCCCTGGACGCGCACGTTCACGAGAAAAATTTCAATGCCCGGCCAGCGGTTGCGCGCGGTGCGGACAACATCGGTGATGGCGGCCCCCTGCTTGGCGGTGACGACGGCGATGCGCTGTGGGAACGCGGGAAGCGGTTTTTTGCGGGATTCGTCGAAGTAACCGAGTTGGCGAAGTTCGTCGCAGAGTTGACGGAATTGAAGTTCGAGCGCGCCGGCTCCGACGGGGGTGATGTTGTCGATGTAGAGTTGGAGTTTGGATTGGGGGCCGTAGTAGTCGAGCCGACCGACGACGACGACCTGCATACCGCGTTGGGGAGTGAAACGGATTTTGCGTGCGGTGCCGGCCCACATCACACAGTTGAGGACGTTCTGTTCGTCCTTGAGGGACAGATACCAGTGGCCTCGTTCGGAGAAGTTGGAGATTTCGCCGATGACTCGGAGGGGCGCGGGGGTGTGGTCTGCGAGCGTGGATTTGATGAGGTCGGTGAGTTGGGTGATGGTGAGAGGGGGAACCCCCGGAAGTGGATTGTCGGATGCCCCCGGAAGTTGGGGAGGAACCACGGGGCTACCACGGTCTGGCCTAAGAAGGCCATCCCGTGCTTGAGGAGGGATTCCATGCTTGGCGCGTTCGCGTCGGGCGGGTTTGCCGATGTCGCGCGGGGGGAGATTTTGGGGATTGAACGGCAAACGTCCGGTCATTTTCTTCCCCCCTTCGTCCCTTCGTCCCTCCGTCCCTCCGTCCCTTTCGCTTGCTGCAAATGCCAAAGCCGGGCGTATTTCAGTTGCACACTGACGGCCGCTTTCTGTGCGACGAGCAAGCCGAAACCGCCCTGGAGGAAGCCACGCTTGAGGATGAAGTATTTGAAGACGGTCAGCGGCGGGCGCAGGAGCAGGCCGAGCGTGGAGACGCGCTTGCCGCGGTTGAACATTTCAAGAGCGAGGGCATCGGTGCGGGCGGCATAGCGCGGGCCGTCGAAGTAGTCGGACCAATCGTTGTCACGGGGCTTGTGGAGAATGGCATGTCGCAGCGCGGCGACCAAACCGCCGGCGACCCCGGAAGTCGGCGTGCGACGGTCGTGAACCGATGCGTGGGGCCAGGTGACGCGGCGTCGGTCGAACAGACGGTCGATGCGGTCGGGATCCCACGCCCTGACATGCCGGCCGAGCAGAAAGTTCTTGCGGGGCATCGTGAAGATGCTGTTTTGCGTAAATGCCGCATCGGGCAGCGCGGCGATCTCATCACGCAACGCATCGCTGACGATTTCATCGGCGTCGAGAATGAACACCCAATCGTGATCGGCGGCTTCGACGATCCGCCGGCGGTTGGTGGTGAAGTCGATCCAGGGATGATGCTCCACGCGATCGGCCAGGGACGTGGCAAGGGCGACGGTGTCGTCGGTGGAGCCGGAGTCGAAGACGAGAATTTGCGAACACCACGGACAGGCGCGAGCGGAACCAATCGCATCGGCGATGCGGCGGGCCTCGTTGTGCGCCAGGATGCAAAAAGTAATCGGTGGAGGCATGGTGGGAAACATGATAAGGCATCGGAACACCCCCCGGAAGTGGATCGCGGCACAGGTGTTCGCGGCACAGGTTTTCGGCGACAGCTTGCCCTCCGCCGCCGCCCCATGTATACCTCACGCGGCCAATAGTTGAATATCGTTGAACATCTGCAAGTTGAGCGTGAGGGTGAGCGTGAGGGTGCTTTTCAATTTGTCCCGATGGCGTGTGTTGACCGCGGCCAGCGAGTCGAG
>JBAYVY010000304.1:0-4378 GCA_041674345.1 Phycisphaeraceae bacterium
GACCCCACCGACACCGCCGATCATCTGAACTGGCGCAACCTGCGGGCGTAAGCGCTCCAGGCCACGCGCCTCATCGCCGCCGCCGCGGACAATCCCACGCTCAGCCAGCCCCGCGTGTTCCAGCAATCCGTCCATCAAAGTGATCCGGTCTGGCTGGCGGATCGCATGGAATCGTCCGGCAATTTCGTCGGCGAGCAAGTCACCGGCGGTTTGCGGGAACAGCGGCCCGCCTCACAAACGCTGGTCATGCTCTGGCCCGTCTTCAACGTCGGCGACCCCTTCGCCGACTTCGACCGCGCCACCCTGATCCGCGGCATTCAGTTGACCCCCCTGACCGCCACCGACATGCACGGCCTGTATCCCATGACCTGGTTGCGCAAGGATTTCTTCGGCAACTTCGGCCTGCTCGCGGTGCAATTCGATGAACAGGGCCTGGTCCGCGCCGTGCCCAACGACGCCACGGTCATTCAACATGTCAACGCCCTGGCGCGAACGGACATCTTCCGCGGACAAGGGTTCGTCACTTTCCATCCCGCCCTCTCGGACGTCACCCGCCCCGTTCAATTCCTCCAGGCGATCTCCGATTCCGCGGTGCGCAACACCCTGAGTTTCAGCGGCGGGTCCAACAAGGCCCATGCCGCGTTCTGCTATGTCTCCGACATCATCGCCGATCAAACGCGGTTCAAGGTCGTCCAACCCAACGGGCCGATCCTGCTCGGCAACACCGCCGATCAACCGCTGGGCATCGGCTTCCCTCTCGATCAATTACGATCTCCGCAAGCCGTCGATGCGCGGACTTCCCATGATCTGTGGCAACTGAACGAATCCCGCCTGCGCACCCTGCGCCAACGCGGCGCCGTCGATGTCAATCTCGAATCCATCCACGACGACGCACGCCGCCTGCTGCCCAATCCGACCGCCGCCTCCGCCGCCGCGTCCGATCTGAATGATCGCATGGGCCGCTGGACCGAATCCACCGCTCGTTCCCGCCGCGTCTATCAGCCGGTGCGCGATGCGATGAACGATCTGGTTCACGCCGTGGTCATGCTGCTGCTGCTGGCCGTCCCCTTCGCCTTCGCCCTCGAACGTCTGCTCATCGGCGCCAGCGGCATCTACCAACGTCTCGGCGGTTTCATCCTCATCTTCCTGGTCACCTTCGCCCTGCTCTACTGGCTCCACCCCGGCTTCGCCATCGCCACCACCCCCATCATCATCTTCCTCGCCTTCGCCATCATCCTCCTGTCCTGTCTGGTCATCTACATCGTCCTCCGCAAGTTCCACGCCGAACTCAACGCCATTCACGGACGCGGAAACCGACGACACGCCTCGTCGGTCTCACGCACCGGCACACTCATCGCCGCGGTCAACATGGGCATGTCCACCATGCGACGCCGCCCCCTCCGTACAGGCCTGACCGCTCTCACCGTCGTCATCCTCACCTTCACCATCCTCTGCTTCGCATCGGTCGGCAACGAACTGGGCATCCGCGAAATCTATCTCGGCCCCGCGCCCGCCGGCAATCGTGAAGCCATCCTCCTCCACCAGATCGATTTCTCCCCCATCCCCGACAGCGCCATCGACATCGCCCCGCATCGCGCCGGACCCCAGGGCCTGGTCGCCGCTCAATGGTGGCTCGTCCGACAAACCGGCGACAACCCCTTCACCATCGCCCCCGGAAGTGGAAGCGATGAGCGAATAACCAACAGCCAACAGCCAACAGCCAACAGCAATCCGCCATCAGCAATCAGCGATTCCCCCGCTCTTTCTTCCCTCGAAACCCGAAACCCGACGGCTTCGACAGCGGCTCCGCCGCTCAAACCCGAAACTCCCGCCGCCGCCGGGCAGATTCTTTTCGTCGATGCGGTCATGGGCATCGACCCCGCCGAGTTGCCGCACTGGCCCGCACTCGTCGCCGCCCTGTCCAGTTCCGCCACTCCCCCCGATCAGGTGCAACCCCTGTTGCAACGAGGCGGCGTCTTCCTCCCGCAACTGATCGCCAGACAACTCAACCTTCGGGTCGGTGACAAACTTCTGCTCGCCGGTCGCCCCGCCTTCTTCGCCGGCGCTTTCGACACCGACGCCGTCCAACGCCTCAAAAATCTCGACGACCAATCCATCCTTCCCGTCGATTTCCAGGACCCCGCCCTTGCCGAGTTCCGCAGACAACAGCAACAACAGGCCGGCCGGCAGCAAGCCCCCGATCTGAACACCCAACGCAATTTCGTCCGTCTCGGTCCCGCGCAAATCGCCATCACCCGCGCCGATTCCGTCCGGGCCGCCGGCGGCAACCTCAGCGTCATCAAACTCTACCCCGCCGAGCAAACCGACATCGCGGCGCTGGCCGGCGATCTGGCCACCGACCTGCCCCTGCCCGTCTGGACGCGCACCTCCAGCGGCATCCAACGCCTGTTCTTCACCACTCTCACCCACCTGTCCGGCGGACTGGCGCTGTTCGTGCCCCTGATCCTCGGCGGACTCATCATCTTCGGCACCATGCTCGGCTCCATCGCCGACCGGCAAAAAGAAATCTACACCTTCAGCGCCCTGGGCCTGGCACCCGCGCACGTCGGCCTGCTCTTCTTCGCCGAGGCCTCCGTCTATGCCGTCGTCGGCGGCATGGGCGGACAACTGCTCGCCCAGGCCGTCGCCAAGATCGCCGCCGCACTCGCGCACGCCGGCCTCATCGCGCCCCCCACCATCACCTTCTCCTCCTCCAACGCCATGTTCGCCATTCTCGTCGTCATGGCCGTCGTACTCATCTCCGCCATCTACCCCGCCGGCCGCGCCTCCCGCAGCGCCAACCCCGGCGTCCAACGCCACTGGAAAATGCCGCCCCCGATCAACGACCGCATGACCATGACCTTCCCCTTCACCGTCTCCGCCTACGACATCACCGGCGTCATCAGCTTCCTCGCCGAACACTTCCGCGAACATGACGACGCCGGCCTCGGCTCCTTCGCCGTCCAGTCCGTCTCCGTCGCACGCGATCCGATCACCGGCGATCTCGTCCTCAACGCCGCCATGGCCCTCGCCCCCTTCGATCTCGGCGTCACGCAAAGTTTCCAACTCACCTCGCAACGCTCCGAGATTCCGGGCGTCGATGAAGTTCTCGTCACCGCCGATCGACGCACCGGCTCACGCAATGACTGGCAACGCGCCCTGCGCGTCTTCATCGCCGACCTGCGAAAACAGTTCCTTCTCTGGCGCACCGTGCCCCCGCGGATCGTCGAACAATATCGCCTCAAAACCCTCGCCGAACTGGGCGCCCCCGCCGCGGAGGGCCGGCCATGACCCGCATTCCCCCCACCCCTGATCGCCCCCCGCTCCCCCGGCTCAAACGGGATTCGGAACTCGAAGAGTTTCGCAATCTGATGACCGCGCCCGCCGTGTTCGTCGATGGCTTCAACTGGCCGGCGTTCTTCGGCTCGGTGTTCGTCGCGCTGGTGATGGTGCCCGCTTCGCTCTACATGGCGCTGATCGCCGGCGCGTCGGTCGGACCCGCCGCACAGTGGGTCACGCTGATCCTGTTCATCGAGGTCGCACGCCGAGCCAATAAATATCTCAACAAGTCCGAAATTTTCACCCTCTTCTACATCACCGGCGCCATCATGGCCAGCGGCGGCGCGGGCCTGTTGTGGAACCAGTTCTACGCTCAATCCACCGCCGCCGAAGCCAGCGGCATCACCCAGTGGCTCCCCGCCTGGTTCGCCCCGACCAAAGACATCCTCCAGCATCGTTCGTTGTTGATGTGGCAATGGCTGCCCGCGATCGGGCTGATGATTTTCACCACCATCATGGGCCGCCTCGACAACGCCGTGCTCGGCTACGGCCTGTTCCGCATCGCCAGCGACATCGAAAAACTCCCCTTCCCCATGGCACCCGTCGGCGCACAGGGCGTCATGGCCCTCAGCGAAGAACAGGATGAAGAATCCCGCGCACGCATCAGCGAAGATGATGACTCGGTTTCACCCCCAACTTCCGGCGATGCCACTTCCGGGGGCGGGGGGTGGCGATGGCGGGTGTTTTCCATCGGCTCGGTCATGGGCATCGCGTTCGGCATGCTCTATCTGGGCCTGCCCACCATCACCGGCGCTTTGCTCAGCAAACCCATCCAGATTTTGCCCATCCCCTTCGTCGATTACACGCCCCAGGCCGCACAAATCCCCTGGTTCAAAGCCGTCGCGCTCGGCATCTCCCTCGACATCGGCATGTTGCTCCTCGGCATGGTCCTGCCCTATCGCGCCATGGTCGGCAGCTTCATCGGTCTGCTCATCACCTTCATCGCCAATCCCTTCCTCTATCACTACAAAATCCTCACCTCCTGGACACCCAGCGACAACCTCCAACGCACCTTCTTCAAAAACCAGGTCGATTTCTA
>JBAYVY010000305.1:0-4378 GCA_041674345.1 Phycisphaeraceae bacterium
CAACAAACGTGTCAAAGGCACCGAACAGTTCCGGCACACCGCCGGCGTCGAACCGATCCTCGCCCTGCGCTCGCTGTGGCTCAGCAACGACGACCGCTGGAACCACTACGGGTCGTGCGGCTCCCTCCTCCGACAAGCCGCGTAGGGTGTCATGCACCCCGCCGATCCGTCCGATATACCCCGCGTTGGAATGATGGCGCATTGCCCACTATCATATCCACCGACCGTCGGAAGACCGGAACACGGAACCCCCGGCAGAGCCGGGGGCTGAGAGAAGACGAACCCCGAACCCCGAAACTCGAAACGACGCCCATGAATCAACCCTCCCCCTTCGACCCGCGCACCATCCGCAACATGCCGCCCGGCATGGCGGGCATGCAGCGCTACCGCGAAATGACCATCGACGAGATGCTTCTCGAAAATCGCGTCCTCTTTCTCGTCGGTGAAATCAATTACTCGTCGGCCACCGCGCTCATCATGCGGATGCTTTATCTTTCGCAACAGTCGAAAAACACCGACATTCATCTTTACATCAACAGCCCCGGCGGGGCGGTGGATGATACGCTGGCCATCTTTGACACGATGCGGTTCCTGCCCTGCGATGTGGCGACGTATTGCATCGGCAAGGCGATGAGCGGCGGGGCGGTGGTTCTCGCGGCGGGGACACCGAAAAAACGCTTCATCCTCCCGCACGCCAAGGTGATGATTCACCAGCCCTACGGCGGGATTTACGGACAGGCCGCGGACATCCAAATCCAGGCCGAGGAAATCCTCAAGTCCAAAAAAATCCTCACCGGACTCCTCGCCGATCTCTGCGGCCAACCCATCGAGCGCGTCGCCGAGGATTCCGAACGCGACAAATACTTCGACGCCCCCGAAGCCAAATCCTACGGCCTGGTCGATGAAGTCCTCGAACTAAAAAAAGACAAGCCCCCGGAAGCCAAACCCCCGGAAGCCAAACCCCCGGAAACCAAATAAAGCCCCGGCGGGGTCACTTCAGTGACCCCGGTGTCCCCAAAACCCGAAACTCGAAACGCGAAACTGATATGTCCACACTCGTCCCCATCGTCATCGAAAAGTCCGGCCGCGGCGAACGGGCCTACGACATCTACTCCCGCCTGCTCAAAGACCGCGTCATCTTCCTCGGCGGGGCCGTCACCGATGAATCGGCCAACCTCATCATCGCCCAACTGCTCTTCCTCTCCAACGAAGACACCAAGGGCGATATCCACTTCTACATCAACAGCCCCGGCGGCTCCATCTCCGCCGGCATGGCGATCTACGACACCATGCAGTTCGTCCGACCCGACGTGGCGACCTACTGCATCGGCGTGGCGGCATCCATGGGCGCCTGGCTGTTGTGTGCCGGGGCCAAGGGCAAGCGATTCACTCTGCCCAACAGCCGGGTGCTGCTGCATCAGCCGCTGATCGGCGGAGTGATGGAGGGCACCGCCACCGACCTGGGCATCCAGGCCGAGGAAATGATCCGCACACGCAAACGCATGTACCAGATCATGGCTGAGCACACCGGCCAGCCCGTCGAACGCATCGAAAAAGATTGCGACCGCGACAAGTGGCTCGACGCCGAGCAAGCCCGCGACTACGGCGTGGTCGATGCGGTGTTGAAACATCTGCCCGAAGGTTTCATGCCCCGCCGCGTGGAAGATTCATCAGACGACGCTACTTCCGGGGGCGGGGCGATTCCGCAATGACGAATGACGAAACCCGAATGACGAATGTTCCGAGTCGCCTTTCGGGTTCCGGGGGTGTCCTCATGGCGGGTTCCCCCCGAACACGTCCGATCGCCGCTCCCCCGAACCCGCGTCTCGGAACCCCCGGAACGCGGCTCGCAATGACCTTTCGCATCGCGCGTTGAACGTTGCACATGGCGTTGCCCCGAAATACAATCGACCGCAACTGCCATCTTGGGGCCGGATCATGTTGGGGACATCGCATCACGACCACGGCACGACGAGACGCGCGTTGCGCCTCCGGTCACAGGATAACTACTGCTAATTGTTTCACTGAAATGCCACCCACCACGATATTAAAAGACGTAATAGGTTCTCGAGGCGAGAGTATCGTTGAGCTTTGCTTGACTGATTACGAGACCTTCGCTCGTCCGTTATTTAGACCGGGTTTCTTGGGCGATAAGTGGCCAGCTATTGATTATTACGTTGAACTCACCGGCGTTCGGAACAGACGACCTTATTTCTTAATTCAAGTGAAGTCGACTTCCTCGAGTCTTGCTCCTCAAGATCAAAACCTCAAAATAAGTTCGAGAAAAGAAGACGTCGTTCAGTTACTCCAGTTTCCAGGCCCAACCTATATCTTTGGCGTTCATGAGCCTCCTCACCGGGTCTTCGTAAAGTCTGTGCATACTGGTGTCGCAAAGCAAGGGATTACACGCATACAATGCGCCAACGAGCTTACGCCTGCCAACCTCCAGCGATTGTACGATGAAGTGCAAGGTTACTGGCGGGCAACTACACACAAACCGCTTACATCGGTGTTCACATGAATCAACTACAATCCCGACCTCAGCTTGTGTCTCGTCGCGGCGAACTTATGGCGGAGTTGCTCCTCAACGAACTAGGCGCGAGTTCAATCTTGCGACCAGCCGCGCAAAATGTCGCATATGACCTGCTTGTTGGCTTCTCGAATAAGCAAGCTGGCGTCAATACCTTTGCCATCGAGATAAAGGCAACCGAGCGACCGGTGCAAGAATGTTACCGTATGCGGTTCGACAGCTATGCTCGTCTGGCTAATTCTAACATTCCAAGCATGCTGCTAGTGGTGGATGTGAAGCGAAACCGCATGTATTATGCATGGTTAACAGCAAGAAATGAGAATAAGAGCAAGCAAGTTGTCTCAATCTCTCTCAACGAGTTGAATGAAGTGGAGAAACAAAAACTCAAAAAGCAGTTGGAAGCTGTAAAGGGCGAACCGGCGATCGCAAAATAATTATTCTTACCTGTTTTACCCAAACTCGGTGAAGAAAAGTGTCAGATTGAACGGCCGTGATGTGCGATGGGATTCCGCGTCACGGACGCTGCGGGGGATGATGCGTGGATTCTTTGTCAGCCGCACCTTCGGAGGTGCGGGCCGCGGGTTGCCACCGCGCGGCTATGAAGATGGTGGGGCAACCGCGTCTCGGAACCCCCGGAACGCGGCTCGCAATGACCTTTCGCATCGCGCGTTGAACATTGCACCTTGCGTTGCCCCGTGCTACAATCGCCTCATATCACTCATATCGGGGCTATACCATGTCTGAAAATCCTCATCCGCTTTCCCTCAAGTGGCGACTGTTGCTGTGCGTGGCGGCGGGCGTTGCGGTGACGGTCATCACCTCCTCTCGCAATGGGCGGACGACGGCGCGGCCTATTCATGGCCCGTGCGTAGAACCCATTCTTTTCTTGACAATACACGGGATGACGTTGAGCAATATCGTAAAGAGCATGGGAAATTACCCGATACCTTGGCGGATTTGGAGGAGGTCGGGTATTTGAAAGACGGCTGGAAGCGGCCTTTTCAGTATGTTCCGCATGGTGACACTTACGAATTGTATTCGCTGGGGCGGGATGGAAAGCCCGGCGGCAAGGGCATCGATGCGGATATTGACTTGCGTGGAAATGAATCATCCGAGGTGCAACCGACGCTGTACCAGTTTGTGTTTGAAATGGAATCGGTCAAAGGGTTGGTAAACGGTTCGATCGTGGCGGGATTCTTCACCTTTCTCATCGCGCTGCTGCCGACGTTGCGTCGGGATGCCAAGCCGGAGCATTGGACGAGTCTGATACTCAAACTGTTCATTACGGTCGTGGTTTGTACGATCATGGCCGGCTGGATGGCGATACTCGACATTCCCAGCGGACATTAACGCCATGCGATTCGCCTATCTCAAAGACCCGTTGTTCCTGGCGTGTGTGATGCTGTATTTCGTCAATCGTCTGATGTTCAGGCATATCTGGGCGGGCGGTTTCCCTGACGAGAAAAAACGATCCCAATCCCATCGCCAATACATAAAACCAGATGGCGCGGTACATCCGCAATCGTCGAACGGGCATATCCCAGAAACGCATAAACCGCTCTCCTGTATCGCAGCGGCGTATTTACCCCGCAACCCGCTGTTTCGTCAGACGCATCAGCGCCGCGTGCGTGCCGATGTCGGCGTCCTCATCGCTGTCGGGCTTCGGTTGCCGCTGAATGTAACTGCCGTCGCTCCGCATGTCCCATGCCTGGCGATGGTCGTTCAGCATGATCTGCAAAATCTCCCACAGCCGTTCCTTCAGCGGGCGCTCTTCGTTCGCCGTGATCGCCTCCACGCGCACCAGCAGGTTGCGGTACATCCAGTCCGCCGAACCGATGTAGTATTCGC
>JBAYVY010000306.1:0-4367 GCA_041674345.1 Phycisphaeraceae bacterium
GCGCGTGGCGATCTTGCGGGACCATTCGCATATCGTCACGCCGGTGGAAGTCGCGGCGGATGTCTGCCGCGATCCGAATGATTTGCCCGTACTCGGAACGCTCGCGGTCGGCCATGCGGATTGTCTGGTAACCGGCGACAAGGATCTGTTGTCGCTCCAACAATTCAAGGGGTACCCGATTCTTTCCCCGCGACAATTCTGGCAGAGTTTGAAATGATCCGCTCGATTGCCGGAGTTTCAGGCGAATTGCTCCAACGATTTCGCCACGCGCCACCGCGATCCGTCGCGCTCGATCCTTCGATACAGCGTGTCGCGTTCCACCGGGGTGAAACCGGCTTCCAGAATCAATCGCCGCAGGTCCGTCGCGCTGCGTTCCTGATGGGTGCCCGCTCCGCCGACCTTCGTGATGTCGTACCACACCACCGTGCCATCGACATCATCGACGCCCCAACTCAGCGACAGTTGCGTCAGCTCCGGCGTCTGCATGATCCAGAACGCCTTGACGTGATCGAAGTTGTCGAGCATCAGGCGGCTGATGGCGAGCATCTTCAAATCTTCCAGCCCCGTCGGGCCGTACAGATTTTTCAACTCCGACACCCCCGGAACGAATGGCAGCGGGATGACGGTCTGAAAGCGACCGGCCCAGCCGTTGTGGATCGCGCGGTCTTGCGCTTCTCGCAGCATCAGCAGATGCGTCAGGCGATCTTCGTGTGATTCGATGTGGCCGTAGAGGATCGTGGCGTTGGTCATCAGGCCCATACGGTGGGCGGTGTCGTGGACTTCGAGCCACTTGTCGGAGCGGATTTTGCCTTTGAACGCTTCATCGTGAACGCGGTCGTCGAACACTTCCGCGCCGCCCCCCGGAAGTGAGCCGAGACCCGCCGCGTGCAAATCGCGCAGGACGCCTTCGATGTCATTGGGGCGTTTGTCGATGCGTGCGAGGTGGACGATTTCGACGGCGGTGAACGCCTTGATGTGCAGCGCGGGGTTTTCTTCACGGATGGCGCGGAGCAGATCGGTGTAGTAGGTGAAGGGCAGATAGGGGTGCAGTCCGCCGACAATATGGATTTCGGTGGCGCCGGCGGGAATCGCGGCCCGCGCCTGTTCGCGGGCCTGGTCGAGGGTGAATTCGTAAGCGCCGTCTTCGCCGCGTTTGCGGTAGAAGTCGCAGAACTTGCAACGCAGGGCGCAGACGTTGGAGTAATTGAAGTGGCGATTGACGTTGTAGTAGGCGGCCCGGCCGTGACGCTTGCCGCGAACGGCGTCGGCCATTTGGCCGATGGTCCAGAGGTCGTGGCTGGCGAAAAGGCGTCGGCCGTCGTCGGCGGTCAGGCGTTCGCCCCGCCGCGATTTTTGCTGAATGTTCCAGATGTCGTCGCTCATGGTGCGACATGATAGCGACGGGGGCGCTTTGCGTCCCGCGGTATGCGATGTGCGGGATACGGAGTGCGGATAGAACCGCATCCCGCATCCCGCACTCCGCACAGCGCCCCCGCACAGCGCATAATCGTTACAAACCGCAAAAATGTGTCGCCCGGCGAAAAAAGCGGCCCCCCTCGCCCATTCGCCCCGTCCCCCTAACCGATACTGCAATTACATCCCCACCGAAAGCAGCACATATGCCCACCCCCGGAAATCAAACCCCCGCCCCCTCTTCCCCCGAAACCCGAAACTCGAAACCCGAAACTTTCACCCCCGCCCTCGAAGCGTCCGCGGAGGTTCTGGCCCACTGGCAGAAGCTGGAGGGGCAGGTTCGGCGAATGCAGCAGATCGTGCGGGAATACGCCGGGCAACTGGCCGGTTACGAACAGCATCGCCAGTCGCAGATCGAACAGGCCCGCCAGGACATTCGCGCGGAAATCACGACGGAACTTTCATCGCTGCGCGGCGAACTGGAAGCCGAACGAAAACAACTGGAAGAACGGCAAACCCAACTCGACGCGGCGGACAAACAGTTGGCCGCCGATCGCAAGCGGATCGAAGAGGATCGCGCCAAGCTGACCGGCGAATCGAAGGAACTGGCGGAGCATCGCCAAGCACTCGATGGACTGACCGAGCAACTGGACAAGCGAGAGCAGGAATTGGCTGGTCAGCGAAAGCAACTCGATGCGATGGCTGGTGATCTGGGCAAGCAACGCGGCGAACTGGAATCGCATCGTGCGCAATTGGACGAGGCACACGCCCGGCGCGCGGCGGAACTGGAAGCGGATTACAAGAAGCGACTGGCGGGGTTGGAACTGGATCACCAGAAACAGGCCGACGCACTGGAATCGCGGTACGCCGAGCGCCTCAAAGAAGTCGAGGCGAAACAGGCGGAACTGGAAGCGGAGCATCGGCGGCGTCAAAAGGAAATCGACGACGCGGCGGCGATGCTGGCCGACCGGCACGTCGCGCTCGACGGCGAACTGGAACAGGAACTGGCGCAACACGAACAACAACTCAAAGCCATGCGCGACGGCAACGGCGTGACCCGCTTGAGCGCCCCCGGAAGTGTCCTCGTCCCCGGAAGTAGCGGTGTGGACACGTCGGCAATGGAACGGAAAATCCGCGAACTGGAACAGCAACTTCAACTGAAGCACGATGACAGCCAGCAGCAGGAAAAGTCGCTGCTCCAACGTATTGATGATCTGGCCAAACGGTTGAAAACCGCGGAGCAGAAACCGCCGGCCCCCGCGGCATCACACACGGACGACGACAAAAAGGCGGCGGAATTGCTGGGCAAACTCGAACGACGCGAGCAGCGCATTCGACAGGTCGAAAAGGAAATGAGTAAACGCCGGGCGCGGCTCCGCCTCTACAAAGACATACTCGACGCCCGAAGCCAGCGCATGCAGCGGGGCAAATCGGAAGACACCCTCGTCGGCGAGGAAGCCCTCGGCGAACTCGATGCCGACCCGACCGAAGCGCTGCTGCCGGCTGAAACCGAATCGCAGGCGCGACCTGTTTCCGCGTCACCCGCACCGGTACCGCCGCCGACACATCCGCCCGAAAGACATGCTGACAAGCACGACAAAGCCAAACGCAAGGGCGGCGTGTTATCGTGGTTGAAGAGCAAGCCCGGTGATGACAAATCACATGCCCCCGGAAGTAATACCCACGCCCCCGGAGCGGCGGCGCGGGATCATCGGGACGACGGCAACGACATGCCGGAGTTCAAACCCCTGTGAAATAATTGTTTGGTGATTTGGTGGTGTTTGATTTGGTGAAGTAGGCGGAGCGGATTTTCGCGGCTGATCGAGAGCAGCGACCCAATCACCCAATCAAACATCACCGAATCAAACATCACCCCACACGTTGTCGCATCGCGTCGAAGAGCAGGATCGCGGCGCTGACCGAGACGTTCAGCGAATCGGCGGCGTGACTCCGCATCGGGATCGACGCCCGCACATCCGCCCGCGTTTTCCACGCCTCATCCAGCCCGCGATCCTCCGCCCCGACGACCATCGCCACCGGCCCGCGCAGGTCCAGGTGCAGGTGCGTCAGTTTCGCTTCGGGCGTCAGCGCGATCGTCACGATGCGGTGAGCTTTCAGCCAGTCGCGCAGCGAAGCCGGTTCATCGCACACCACCGGCAGAGCGAACACCGCGCCGGTCGAGGCGCGGATGCAGTTGGGATTGAACAGGTCGAAACCCGGCGAGTCGATGAACATCGCCGACGCACCGGCGGCCTCGGCGGTGCGCGCGATCGCCCCGACGTTGCCGGGCTTTTCCAGCCCGCTGAGCACGATGACCAGCTCAGGCGAAACGACGCGCAACTCGGCCAGCGCGGTGGAACGGGCGGCGAGAACGGCGATGAACCCCTGCGGGTTTTCACGGTAGGCGATTTTTTCCAGCACCGCCGGGGTGATCGTGACCGGATGAACGCCCAGCTCGCCGGCCAGTTCAAAAATCCCCGCCGCGTTTTCGGCCAGGCGTTCGGGGCAGACGTATAATTCAAGGACGGAGAAACCAGATTGGACGGCGCGGCGAAGTTCGCGCAGGGTTTCGACGGTGAATCGTCCGGCGGCGCGGCGTTCGTCGGCGCGCCGCCGCAGACGCACCAGCGACTTGACGCGCGGGTTGGCGGGCGAGGCGATCATGGACGAGTCGGACATGCCGCCATCGTAATCGCAATCGTGATCGTAATCGAACGGGTTTGTATCATGGAACGATCAACGATAAAGGGGGGCTGCCCAATGATCCGGGGGGAGCCAGGGGGCGGCACCGCCGTGACTTGGGTTGGTTGGGGGCCGAATGACGAATGACGAAAGTTTGGGCAGACCCGACGGAACAGACTTTTCTCTACCATTGTCGCAACTCAAGTAGAAATGTCCCCTGTTTGGACTCAGTAGAAGTGTCCCGTGTTGTGGTTCGCCGGGACCGGCGCAGC
>JBAYVY010000307.1:0-4365 GCA_041674345.1 Phycisphaeraceae bacterium
ACCGGCTCCGCTACGGCTGCGGGCTGCGCCCTTGCCTCCGCTGCGCCGGTCCCGGCGAACCACAACACGGGACACTTCTACTGAGTCCAAACAGGGGACATTTCTACTTGAGTTGCGACAGCACAAAATCGGATCGCGCCATCGCCGCCCGCATCGGCCACATAGCCCGACTCTGGCGCGCGGCCCGCGCCGAAATGACACCCGCCAGCGCCGCGCTTGACACCGAGCGCTGCGCGATCATTCGCCGTTGGCGGGAGCGGGCGTTGCGCGCCGAATCGGCGCTGACCGCCGCAAAAAATGGAGGTGTGAATTGACCCCTCCCCCCGCACAATTCGGACGTGTTCCGCATGACCTAATCGTCACCGGATCACTTGCCGCCAGTGGCGTTGATCGCATCGCCTTGCTGGTGTTGCTGGGCATCGCGGCTCATGTCGATGAATCATTCAAAAGCTACCCGTCGATGGACACGCTGGCCCAGTGCGCCGGCGTAACCACACGATCCGCCAGACGTGCGATTCGACGGTTGGAAGCCCGCGGCATCATCGAAGTGGAGCAAGTCCGGGGGCGAAGCAAGACAAGTACCTACACCATAATACCGGACGCGCACGGCGTCCTATTTTCGACCGAGAAAACCGGACGCCCAGAGCGTCCGGGTAACACCGAAAAAACCGGACGTTTGGACGCCGAAAACCGGACGCCTACAGACCTAAAACCGGACGCTAACGCATCTAAAACCGGACGCCCAGAGCGTCCGCCGAACAGAGGAACAGATGAACAGATTGAACAGATGCGCGCACACACTGGCAAGAAGCCGGTGGTGGAGGCGACGCTGCCGGACATCGCAACACCCCCGGCCAGCGAGGAAGCCGGGAGCGCGATCGTCTTCCCCACACAGGACGGACGCGACTGGCCGCTCACCCCCGACCGACTCGCCGAGTACGCCCACACGTTCCCGGATTTGAACGTGCTTCACGAATTGCGCAAGGCCCGGCTCTGGCTGTTGGATAATCCCGACCGTCGCAAGACAGCGCGAGGGATGCCGAAATACCTCACCGGCTGGCTGGGCCGGGCGCATCCCGCCAGCGACACATACGGCGACAAAGTACCCGGCGACGTGCTGGACCGGATTTGCCCACCGACCGAACCAACTGACGAAGATTTGCGAGAGGCGTACCGATGAACTTTGATCCCATCGAAAATCAGCGACATGATCGCGCCGCGCTCGAAGCCGAAATCCGCGCCGCCGGGTCAACTATTCGCGGCGATCAATGCAACTGCCCACACCCCGACCACGAAGACCGCAACCCCAGCGCCGCGATTCATGCCGGGGCCGATGGCGTGTGGCGTGTGACTTGCTTTTCGCGTTCGTGCTTCGGCCCCAAAGGCGCGGACATTTTCGATTTGCGGGCGGCGCTGACCGGCAAGCCCATCGCCGACGTACTGCGAGAATCGCGCGGCGACAACCGACCGACCGGCGGCAGGCCCACCCAGCCCACCACCCCGGCCCCGGACATGCTGTCGCTCGCCAAGCAATGCACCATCGCCATCACCCCAGAACAATTGGCGCACCTGGCCGAAGGGCTGGGCGTGTCCGCCGATGCGTTACGCCGTCTGCGCGTCGGTTGGCTGGCCGATCAATCGGCGTTCACTTTCCCGATGCGAAACGCGAGCGGAAAAGTCGTCGGCATTCGCACCCGTTACGCCGACGGACGCAAGGCCGCCGTGCGCGGAAGCGCGAACGGGCTGTTCATTCCCGCCGATTTGTGCGGCGATGGCGCGTTGCACGTCTGCGAAGGCCCGACCGATTGCGCGGCGCTGATCGACATGGGGTTGGCCGCAATTGGCAGGCCATCGAACAGCGCCGGCGAAGACCTGATCGTCGGGTATGTCCGCCAGCATCCCCGCGATTCGATTGTGATTTTTGCCGACCGCGACACGAAACCATCCACCGCCGCCGCGACGATTTCCGCCGCCGAACGGCTCACGCGGCGGCTCATCCCCATCGTCGGATCGGTGCGCATCGTCCAGCCCCCGGAGCCGTTCAAGGACGTTCGCGCCTGGCGTCTTGACGGCGCAATGGTCGATGACGTTGACGCGCTCGTGGAGGCGACACCATCGCGCGGACCGGCTGGCGAACTGCGGGCCGTGTTCGCGGCTGAAATCGACGGCACACGCCGCGCCGTCCCCTGGCCGTGGCGACTGGTGACACGCGGCACGCAAGCGCTCATCCCCGGCGCTGTCACGCTGATCGCGGGCGATCCCGGAAGCGGGAAAAGTCTGTGGCTGCTGGAAGCGCTGGCGAGGTGGACCGATGACGGCATACCGTGCGCGATTTTTGAACTCGAAAAATCCCGCTCGTATCACATGCGCCGCGCACTGGCCCAGCGCGTCGGCGCGGCATGGTTGACCGATCCCGATGAAGTCATGCGCCGGCCCTGTGAGGCGATGGCGTATCAATCCGAACATGCGACGTGGACCGACGGGCTGGGCCGGACGATGTATGACGCCCCGCTCAAACCGATGACGCTGGCCGGGCTGATTCAGTGGACCATCGACCGCGCCGAAGAAGGCGCGCGCATCATCGCCATCGACCCCATCACCGCCATCGAATCGACCGAGCGTTCGTGGGAAGATTCGCAACGATTTCTCCAAACGGTAATGCCCGTGCTGGATCGTGTCGGCGCGTCGCTGATTTGCGTCACTCACCCGCGAAAAGGCAAGCAGCGCGCATCGGCAAACGCGTTGGATGACCTGGCCGGAGGCGCTGGCTGGCAACGATTCACCGATACGATTCTCTGGTTGGAGCGTCACGATGAGCCGAAGTCGGTAACGATCAAGGGGGGTGATTCGTTCCCGATCCCCGAACAGGTACAGGTCAATCGCACGTTGCGGGTAATGAAGGCGAGGAATGGCCGCGGCGCGGGCTGGTCCATCGCGTTCGACTTCGACCCCGGCACGCTTCGCTTTACCGAGCGCGGCGCGATCGCCAAGACCAACCGAACCAGCAAACAAACGCAAGGCGGCGACGAATGACCCCGGCCCCCCGATCATCCCGACGCAAGACCGCCCGCATGGGCAGTATGCCCTCGCTGGGGGGTAGGGGGATGATTTTTTGGAGGGTGCGAATCACTGTACCGTTCTGTCCCCGTCACGATTTTTTTCACGACTCCCGTTCAAACAAGATTTTCGGAGAACGACCTATGCAAAGCAAACTGACGACCCAACGCCCGCCGAAACCGCCGAAACACTTATCGCGTGAAGCTGCAGCGTGGTGGCGCACGACCTGTGCGGCTTACGACCTGGACGAACACCACTTGAAACTTTTACGGCTCGCCTGCGAAACATGGGACCGCGCGCAGGCGGCGCGTGAAGCGCTGGCGACTCATGGCACGATTTACACAGACCGATTCGGCCAACCCCGTGCTCGACCGGAACTGGGAATAGAACGCGATTCGCGTGTCGCGTTCGCCCGCCTTGTCCGTGAATTGGGCTTCGACGATGAAACCCCGGACACCCCGCGTCCCCCGCGAATCAACGGCCGTTACATGAGGTAGCAATGCGACGCAAAAAAACTTTACGACGTACCGACCTTGCCCCCGGCGCAGTAACACAACTGCGAACCGGACATGATTTTCACCGAGACGCCTACGGCCCCTGCCCGACAGACGAGACCGCCCTCGTTGAATGGCTGGCCGATCTTCGGCACGCTTGGGAAACACTGCGTGAGCATGTGCTGGACACGCACAGGGAGCACTGCTGCAAGGGTTGGCCGTCACGTCCGTGGGCATGGTGGGTTTTTGATCGGCTTGCCGATCCGCCACACGCGCTTGATCCGCACTGGGCCGAAGCGGCGCGGCTGTTCGATGCTGGCGAATTGTCCGTCGAGGAAATCGCGCAATTCCGCAAGATGCTTTCCGCCGAGTTAGGTTGCCGACGACAACGGATCGGCTTGGACCCGCCGGAATGGGTCTTCGAGTTGGAATCACTGGCACAGCGCGTGGGGGGAGCCGCATGAAACGTTGTGAATCGCCCATCGTGATTGTCGGACTGCCGCTTTGCCCGGCCTGTCGTTCGGCGGACTGGAAGTGTGGCGGCAAAAAGGCACAAGGGGACGGCTCGGTCCTGCGTTATGCGGCCTGCAAGGATTGCGGATGCAAATTCCGCATCGTCGCCGAGGATGACGCCGACCTGCGAATCACCTTAAAAAATTCGTAGCCGTTCACGGATTTCAATGTAACAGGGCTGGTTTGACCGATATAGCCGGGGATGACGGATGACCAGATCGAATCGTTGAGCGAGCCGCAGCTGATCGCGTTGGTGCGTGAACTACTCGCGCGTCTGGGGCGACTGGAGGCTCGGGTTGCC
>JBAYVY010000308.1:0-4299 GCA_041674345.1 Phycisphaeraceae bacterium
AGTTTCGGGTTTCGAGGAAAGAGGGTACTTCTGTCTCCTTGTCGCTCATCGCTCATCGCTCGTCGCTTCCGGGGGTCAGGTTCGTTCGTTTTGGAAGAACTCGATGACGGTGCCGTCGGGGGCGGTGCAGAAGGCGATATAGACGGGGACGATGCCCTGGCCGTTGGTGGTTTGGATGTCCACGTGTTTGGGTTCCATGGTGACGACGGCCTCTGCGGCGCGGGCGCGGGCGATGGCGGCATCGGTGTCGCCGGTGCGGATGGCGAAGTGGAGGATGGGGGGTTCGACCCCGCAGACCGGCGATGCCATCGCCGGCTTCACAGGGGGATTCACTTGCGGGGGACGTTCAAAGATTTCGAGGTAGTTGCCGTCGCCGGTGTCGAGCATGACGGCCCGTTTGGGTTTTTCGCCCCAGGCGATTTGGGTGGTGAAGCCGAGCGCGTGGGTGTAGAAGCGGAGGGAGTTGTCGAAGTCGTGTGAACGAATGGCGACGTGGTGGAAGCCGCCGCCGTTGAGGATGGAGTTTTTGCCGGTCATGGGTGGTTCCTGTAAGAAGAAATTTAACCGCAGAGGCGCAGAGACGCAGAGGGAAAAAAGCAGAACATCAGGACAGCAGAAAAGCAGGACATGTTGTCGGGTGGCCGATGTTCTGTTGTTTTGCTTTTTTGCTGTTCTGTTTTCATGCTCTGCGTCTCTGCGTCTCTGCGGTAAAAATCAGTTTGGGATTTGGTCCTTGAATTTGGATTTGAACTCGTCGAGGGTGGCGACGCCTTCGGGCAGGGCGGCTTCTTCGATGAGGAGGACGGGGATGCCATCGCGGATGGGGTAGCGCAGACCGCCGGTCTCGGCGACCAGTTCATCGCCTTCGAGACGGAGTTTGGAGCGGGTGAGCGGGCAGATGAGGATGTTGAGCAGTTCGGGATCGAGGGTGTTTTGTGTCATGGATGGGGTTCCTCAATACGGGATTCACCACGGAGATCACGGAGATCACGGAGTTCACGGAGAGGATGAAAGATTGAGATGGTTATTTCTATTTTTCTCCGTGTTCTCCGTGAACTCCGTGGTGAGTTGTTTTCCCGGCTCTTACGCTCCGGGGACATTGATGCGTTCGATGCTGGCGCCGAGGGCGTTGAGGCGTTGTTCGAGTTTATCGTAGCCGCGGTCGAGGTGATAGACGCGGTTGATGGTGGTGATGCCCCGTGCGGCGAGCGCGGCGACGACCAGTCCGGCGGAGGCGCGGAGATCGCTGGCCATGACGGGGGCGCCGACGAGTTTTTTGACGCCGATGACCATGACGGTCGGCCCCTGGCGGTACATTTCAGCGCCCATGCGTGACAGTTCGGCGACATGGAGGAAGCGTTCGGGGAAGACCTTTTCGGTGATGATGGAATTGCCGTCGGCGAGCGTGAGTAATGCCATGATCTGCGCCTGCAAATCGGTGGGGAAGCCGGGATGCGGCTGGGTGGTGACGGTGATGGGATCGAGGCGTCGGGCGCAGGTGACGTTGACGGTGGCGCGCATGGGGTCGGTCGAGCCGTTGGCGTCGATGTGGACGCCGACGGCTTCGAGACGGTCGATGACGGCGGCCATGGCGTCGATGGGGCAGTTTTCGACGGTGACATCGCCGTTGGTGATGGCGGCGGCGCAAAGGAGCGTGCCTGCTTCGATGCGGTCGGCGATGATGCGGTGTTCGACGCCTCGCAGTTTGCTGACGCCTTCGATGGTGATGCGAGGGGTTCCCGCGCCGGAGATTCGCGCGCCCATGGCGATGAGCAGATTGGCCAGGTCGGCGACTTCGGGTTCGCAGGCGGCCTGTTCGATGACGGTGGTTCCTTCGGCGAGCACGGCGGCGGACATGACGTTGGCGGTGCCGAGAACGGTGGAGCCGAACGGTCCGCCGAGGAAGATGCGTGCGCCGCGGAGGCGTTTGGCGGTGGCGATGACGTTTCCGCCTTCGAGGTTGATTTCAGCGCCGAGGGCGCGCAGGCCGCGAAGGTGGAGGTCGATGGGGCGGTCGCCGATGGCGCAACCGCCGGGCATGGAGACGACGGCTTTGCCGCGTTTGGCGAGCATGGGGCCGAGCACGCAGATGCTGGCGCGCATGGTGCGAACGATGTCGTAACGGGCGGTGGACAGGCCTTCATCGACGACCTGCATTTTCATCGTGCCCCCGGAAGTGTCGCGTTCGATTTTGACGCCGAGTTCGGCCAGGAGTCGCGCCATGTTGTCGATGTCGGAAAGATGGGGGACATCGAGCAGAGTGACCGGGCCCTCGGCGGCGAGAACGGCGGCCATGGCGGGGAGGGCGGCGTTTTTGGAACCGGCGACGCGGACGGTTCCCTTGAGCCGCCTGCCGCCTTCGATAACGAACGCATCCATGCTGGTTCGCTCCGTAAAAGGTGCAAAAGGTGCAGAGACAGTGGGGGATAATGTACCATAGAGCATGTGGGATGTGGGATGTGGGATGTGCGATGTGCGATGTGCGATGTGCGATGTGCGATGTGGGATGTGGAAGGGGGACGGAATTGCGAGGCGAAACATGGCGAACACAAGCCCCCGGAAAAGTTGTCCGATGGCGCGGTCGAAAGTGATCGACACTTATTTCATTGAGCATCGACACAAACTGCTGGATGTCGCGGCGTTTCTGGATCGGGTGGATCGCGCCCCCGGAAGTGAGGATGACGATGTGCGACTTGTGGCGATGCGTGATGCGATCGCGTTGCTGATCGACGGCAAAGCCGATCGCGCACGGCGGATTCTGGATTTGTTCAGTGATACGAGCGTTGAGCCGATCGCCAAGGCCCCCGGAAAAGGCGCGATCGGAGCGCCGGTCGCGTACCGAGGGGAACCGCGGCTCGGAAGCCGCGGCTGAGATTGCTACTCGCTACTCACTACTCACTATTCACTACTCGATACTTCCCATGAAATACATAGACCCGCACATTCATATGGTCAGCCGGACGACGGACGATTATCAGCGGATGGCGCAGGCGGATTGCGTGGCGGTGACGGAACCGGCGTTCTGGGCGGGGTTTGACCGCTCGTCGCCGGCCGGGTTCTTCGATTACTTTCGTCAGTTGACCGATTTCGAGCCGAAGCGCGCGGCGCAATACGGCATCGCGCATTACTGCTGGCTTTGCATCAACCCCAAGGAATCGGAGGACATGGGGCTGGCCCGCGAGGTCATCAAGATCATCCCGCAATTTTTGGAGCGGCCCAACGTATTGGGCATCGGCGAAATCGGGCTGAACAAGAACAGCCGCAACGAGTTGACGATTCTCGAAGAGCAGATCGCGCTGGCCAAGCGATACGATCAACTCATTTTGGTACACACGCCTCATTTGGAGGACAAGCGCAAGGGCACGCTGCTGACGCTGGATGCGATGAAGAACGCGGGGATCGACCCGGGGCGGGTGCTGATCGATCATGTCGAGGAACACACGGTGAAGGAAGTTTTGGATCGCGGGTACTGGGCGGGCATGACGCTCTACCCCGACAGCAAGTGCAGCCCGCAGCGCGCGGCGGATATCGTCGAATGCTTCGGCGACGAACGATTGTGGGTGAACAGTGCCGGCGACTGGGGACACAGCGACCCGATGAGCGTGCCGCGCTGCCAGATGGAAATGCTTCGCCGCGGCCACCCCCGGAAACTGGTGGACCGGATTTGCTATGCGAACCCGCAGACGTTTTTATCGCAGTCGGAACGATTCAAGGTGACGTGGGAATAGAAATTGGACATGGAGCGGGCAGGTGGGCGATAATAAGAGTCATGGAATGGAAAAGACGCGATGTTATCAGGGCGGGTCTGGGCCTGGGGGCGGGCCTGTTTCTTTGGGGCTGCACGGACCAGAAAAAGTTGGCCGGGGGCGGCTGGCCTCCGATCCCCTGGCCGGACGCGCCCTTGCCTCGCACGATCGGGCCTGCGCTGATGCCGAGTCCCGGCCAGGCGCCGCCGCCGCCCGGCATCGGTAGCGTGATGGCGCGTTCCAGTTGGACGCGGAACGGGCCGATCATCAGCCGGTTGAATCCGATGAACGGCATCTCGCGGATCACGCTGCACCACGAAGGCGCGCCGGACACACCGGTCTATTTCACCGATACCCGCACCGTCGCCGAACGCATCGAACTGGACCGCCAGGCGCATCTGGAACGGGGCTGGGGCGACATCGGATATCACTACATCATCGACCGCGCCGGCCGCGTCTGGGAAGGAAGGCCGATCCAGTACCAGGGCGCGCATGTGCGGGACAACAACGAACACAACATCGGCGTGATGTGCATGGGCAACTTCGACATTCA
>JBAYVY010000309.1:0-4265 GCA_041674345.1 Phycisphaeraceae bacterium
AAGGATTTCTCATGGTGCGAACGCAGGTCTATCTGACGAAAGAAGAACGCGATGAACTGGCGATCCTGGCCGAGACGACCGGCAAGCGACAGAGCCAGCTCATCCGCGAAGCCGTCGATCAACTGATCGGTCGCTCCTCCTCCGCCCGTCGCCAGGCGGTGTTGAATCGCGCCGCCGGTTTATGGAAAAATCGCAAAGACCTGCCCGACTTCCGCGCCAAACGATCCGAATGGGACCGGGGATGACTCCATGAACCAGTGCATCCTTGTCGATACCGACGTGATGGTCGATTACCTGCGGGGTTACGACAAGGCGGTGGCGTTGGTGAAAAAACTCGCCGACCGGATCGCGCTGCCCGCCGTCGTGGTCGCCGAACTCTACGCGGGAGTCAAAGGCGATGACGAACAAGCCATCCTCGATGATCTGATCTCGCTGTTCCCCGTTGTTCCCATCACCCCCGAAATCGCCCGTCTCGGCGGCCTGCTCAAACGCGACTTCGCCAAGAGCCACGGCCTGGGCCTCGCCGACGCCATCATCGCCGCCACCTCCCAACTCGAAAACGCCGGCCTGCTCACGCTGAACATCAAACATTATCCGATGATCGCAAAACTCAAACCGGCTTACACGAAATAGTCTCTTTCCGTCCGGCGTGCCCCGCTTCAGCGGGGCCGGCTTGTCCGCGATCCATCATCATTCGCCCCGCGGTCGGCCGGAATACCAGCACAGCACCGCGATGCCCGCAAGCGCCGCCGCGACGATCATCGCCCATATCGTCGTCGTCATGTCGTCGGCAAACCACCCGTGTTTCGCCGCCATCTTTATCCCTTTTGCAACGCCGAATGCCAGCACCCCGAATGTGATCGCCAATATCCGCGGCCACCTCCTCGGCGGCAAAAACTCCCGGCAATGCGGACATTGAATCAACCCCCGCGCCGTCCACGTCCCGTCGCAAAATGGACACTGCTTCAACCCCATCGCAAACCCCTTATCCGTCAATGCGCCGTACACTCCGCGCAACTTCCGGGGGCGGGGGCCGCGAAATGGCACGCCGCCGGGTGATCCGTGTCCTCCGTCCTCGCTTCCAACCTCGGCCCCTCTTCCACGCATCGCTTCATCACGCGCACGCTCTTCCCGCCGATCGTGATCTCCACCGTCTGCCCTCCATCCGCCTGCTTCGCCAGTTCCCGGCTCAGCGCGCATCGCGGATGAAAATGACAACCGCTCGGCGGATTCATCGGACTCGGCACTTCCCCCGCCAGCACGATCCGTTCATGCACGCGCCTGGGGTCCGGCATCGGGGCCGCGCTCAGCAACGCCTTCGTGTACGGATGCAGCGGCCGGGCGTACAACGTCTCCCGATCCGCGATCTCCACAATTTTTCCCAGATACATCACCGCCACCCGATGCGAAAAATGTTCCACCACCGCCAGATTGTGCGCGATGAACAGATACGCGATCCCGTACTCGGTCTGCAAATCGTTCAGCAGATTCAATATCTGCGATTGGATCGACACATCCAGCGCGCTCACCGGCTCGTCGCACACAATAAAATCCGGCTCCAACCCCAGCGCTCTCGCAATACCGATGCGTTGCCGCTGTCCTCCGGAAAACTCATGCGGATACCGATCCGCATAATCCGCCGCCAGCCCCACGCGCTCCAGCAACTTCGCCACGCGGTCGTGCAACTCGCTTCCGCGCGCGATGCCATGCACCTGCATCGGTTCGCCGATGATGCGTCCGACTTTCATGCGAGGGTTCAGCGAACCGACCGGATCCTGGAAGATGATCTGCATGCGCCGGCGCATGGCTTTCAGTTCCGCGCGATCCATCGCATACACATCGCGTCCGTCGAACCGCACCTGCCCGCCGGTGGCCGGGATGAGGCGAAGCACGCTGCGTCCGACGGTGGTTTTGCCGCAGCCCGATTCGCCGACGAGGCCCAGCGTTTGTCCGCGATTGACGGTGAAGCTCACGCCGTCCACGGCTTTGACATGCGCGACGGTGTGTTTGAGCACGCCCGCCTTCACCGGAAAATGGGTCTGTAAATCCCGCACTTCCAGCAACACGCCCGCCCCCGGAAGTTTTCCGCTCGGCCCGCCCGCTTCAGCAGGCGGGGAGTCCGTTCGTTTTCCGATAATCTCATTTGAGTCGTGATCGCGTGAAATCATCCCGCCATTGTAACGACTTCCGGGGGTTACTTCCGGGGGTTTAGCGGGTGACACGAAGTGTCCCCCGCCCCCGGAACCCAACGCGCCGCGAATATCGGCCAACCGCTATAATGCCCCAACCAAGTCCCGGCGAACCGGAGCGTGAAGCATGCCGCAATACGATGGTCTGCTGGCACTGGATCGAATGGAGCGAGCCGTGTGGAAAGTACGCGACCGGTTGCTGCGGGCGGTCAACGCTTTGGAAAAGGCGGGCATCGCCTACGCGGTGGTGGGGGGCAACGCCGTCATGGCGTGGGTCGAACAGGTCGATGAATCCGCCGTCCGCGCCACGCAGGACGTTGACCTGCTGGTCCGCCCCGATGATTACGAACAAGTCAAAGCCGCCCTCGCCGCCGCGGGGTTCATTCATCGTCACACCGCGGGTTCCGCGGGTCTTGAAATGTTCCTCGACGGCGAAGATGCGAAAGCGCGCGACGCGGTGCATGTGTTGTTCGCAGGTCAGCACGTTCGCCCCGATGACTTGGCCCCCGTGCCGGACGTATCGCAATCCACCGCCTTCCGGGGGTTCCGCGTCATCGACCTGAAATCGCTGGTGCGCATGAAACTCACCAGTTTCCGCCGCAAGGATCAGATGCACCTGTTGGACATGATGAACGTCGGCCTGATCGACGCCGCTTGGCTCAACCGCCTTTCACCGGAACTCGCCGCGCGCCTGAAGGAACTGCTCGACAATCCAGAAGGGTAACAATGGATCCCATGCCCGGATCATTTGACTCCTTATCCTCCGAGGAACTTACGCGCCGACTGGCGTACGCGGGTTTCGTTTTCATCGGGTTTGAACTGCTTAAGAGCATGATCGTGGGTCCGATCAAAGCGTTCTACTCGGACACGAAATTTCATGGCGGCCCGTTTCAATCGTATGAACGCGATGTACGAGGGCGCGCGCGGGATGAGTTTGAGGCCTGCCTTCTCTATCTCCGGGATTTCATGCAGGCGATCACCGCCGATGATGTCAACACTATTCAAGAGATGAGGCAGCATCGCAACGAACTGGCACACAATTTCGTGGCCGTGCTACCACGTCTGCAACCGAACCGTTATCGCCCGTTATGGCACAAGGTGGATCAAACTCTATTTGATCTCAGCAATTATCGAACCCGGATGGAAACGGGTGCCGACCCAGCGTTCGGTGATGTTGACTGGGACATAGTAAAAGGTCACGAATACTGCTTGTTCGAGGGCATTGTTGAACGAGTGAAGCTCCTGACGTGAATCGCGGTGTGTTGGTCGGCAGGCGGCGGAGTGAACCGCTCACCCCGGCACGGCGTGCAGTTTCAGGCCGAGGGATTTTACGACCTTCAGCACGGTGGCGAATTCGGGGCGGCCGTCGGGGGACAGAGCTTTGTAGAGACTTTCGCGGCCCAGGCCGGTGAGTCGGGCGATTTCCGTCATGCCTTTGGCGCGGGCGATGTCGCCCAGCGCGGCGGTGACCAGCGATGGGTCGCCCTGTTCGAGGGCCGCTTCCAGATAGGCCGCCATGTCGGCTTCGGTTCGCAGATGTTCCGTGACATCCCAGATTCGTGTCTTAATTTTTTTCGGCATCGTCGTTTCCTTGTAATGCGTGGGCCAGCGTTTTGGCCTTTTCAATGTCCCGTGTTTGGGTCCGCTTGTCGCCGCCGCCCAGCAAGATCACCAGGGCTTTGTGGCGTTGAATGAAGTAAACGCGGTAGCCGGGTCCGTAGTCAATTTTCAGTTCCGAGACGCCTTCGCCGACCGGCTGCACATCGCCGGGATTTCCAAGCGACAGGCGGCGAATTCGCACGAGAATGCGAGCATATGCCTGCCGATCACGCAATTTTTCAAACCAGCGGCTATACGCATCGGTTTGACGAATTTCGATCATCACTCAAGTGTATCCCATAGAATACGAGATGGCAAGGTTGTGGAAAGCAAATTGCCAGCCGGTATAGGATCATTGGCCCATGCCGCCGGCCCATGTCGCTACAATAACCGACCCGTTTTCTCCAACGAATCGAGGCGCAGATGGCCGACGCACACACGCAACTGAACAGGTATTCCGCACACGTCACCCAGCCG
>JBAYVY010000310.1:0-4257 GCA_041674345.1 Phycisphaeraceae bacterium
CGCCTTGTTGATGGCAGGAATCTGTTGCCCAGACTTCAGGGCCTCTGCGATCTGCGGCTCCGTCCAACCACGCGGTCCCATTTGCTTCGCAATCTTATCAGTTATTCCTGCACGGCCACTAAGAAGGCATCCCGTGCTTGGGAGAGCGGGATGTGGGGGGTTAGCGCATGACCCAGATTTGTTTGACGAACTCGATGGGTTTGGCCAGGAGTTGTTCGCGGGAGCCGGGGGTTTCCCATTCGAGTTGAAGGGCCTTGCGGAGGGTGACGGGTTTGTCGGAATCGGGGGGGAGGACGACGGCCTGTTCGCCGGACAACCCTTCGATGAAGAGTTTGATGCTGTTGGTGTCTTCGACGGGGACGGGCCAGACGATCATGGAATCTTTGGCGTTGTCGGCTCCCTGAAGCAGTTGGCCGATGACCTGGACGGGGCCTTCGAGCAGGGGGTTGCGTTGTTCTTTCTGGATGGCTTTGACGATCAGCGGGCCGACTTTGCGATTGGGTTCGATGACCGAGCCGCGATCGGTGAGGACGGTGAAGGCGGGGATGAACAGACGGTCTTCGCCGGAGTTGTTGGTGATGGTGTAGGTGAGGTACCAGAAGTATTGGGGGGAGTTGTTTTCATCCATGACGCAGATCATGCGCGGATGGCCGTACTTGACGTCGAGTTGCCAGGAGTTGGTGACGATGCGTGGTTCGGGAGCGCCGGCGGTCGCGGAGGCGGCGAGGCACAGAATGGCGATGATCGAGAGCAACGCGGATTGGGCGACATGGCGCATGGGAGATTCTCCGTCGGTGGATCAAAGCGTATTCTACCGCCAAGGGTGAAACGGTCAAACGGAGACTTACGGCAGGGGACTGCATTTTCCGCGAAAGAGGTCTTCGTCACGGAGTACCACGGGGAGCCGCGTGTTCATCAGCGTTCATCTGAGGTTCCGTCTCTCTCAGCGTCTCTTGGTGAAATAAAACGAGAATGCGGTTGCCCGGTGTGCCGGGATACATTTTCCAAACACCAAAAACCCCCGCCGTCGGGCGGGGGTGTGTCATGCGATTCATTGAGAAAGCAAAGCGTGATTTACCAGTCGTCACGACGCGGGCGATCACCGCCGCGGTCACCCCCGCGACCACCGCCGCCGCCGCCGTAACCACCCCGGCCACCGCCACCGCCACCGCCACCGCCGCCGCCGCCGTAGCCGCCGCGACCACCGCCGCCGCCGCCGCCGCCGGTGTTCTCACGCGGGCGGGCTTCGTTGACCGTCAAGGCCCGGCCGTCCAGTTCCTTGCCGTTCATTTGTTCGATGGCGGTGTTGGTTTCACCGGCCTCGGGCATTTCGACGAAGGCGAAACCGCGGCTGCGGCCGGTTTCCCGGTCCATCACGATATGCACATCCGTCACACTGCCGAAGGCGCCGAACGCCTCCCGCAAACCATCCTCAGTCGTCCGGTAGCTCAGATTGCCGACATAGATACGGGGCATGATACGATCCTCACCCGATTCTTCATTCAAAAGTCCGACGCCATCCTCGGGTTCAGATGCCTCGGCCAGTCTCGTCCCGCTTCTTGCAACGCGCAAGTGCGGGTTTACTTTTCTTCGCTGCTTCGGCGCAATACCATCGCCCCTTGCAGTTTCACTTGAGGGCTATTCGGTTGGTCTGGGTGGAGTGTTTGCAGACAGGTGTGCGATCCGATCCTAGAAACCTGATACCCTATTACACGACTTTACTACTTTACCACCCGTTTCCGCAAAAAGCAAACACCGCAACCGCAAATAATATCGCCCATGATTATCCCGCCCGATCAGATCAACCCCGATACCCTTCGCCGCCTCGTCGAAGAACTGGTCACACGCGACGGCACCGAACTGTCCGATGCCGGCCGCAAAATCGACCAGGTGCTCGCCCATCTCCGCACAGGCCGGCTCCTCCTCGATTTTGACACCGATTCCAACTCCGCCACCCTCATTCAACCCCCGCCGGGGGTAAACACCCATAACCAAACTCCAATGACGAAATAATCGCCAACATCCAAATCCCAATCAGCCCCTGCCATCTTCGTTGACCCTGGTCTTTGGAATTTCTTTGGTCATTCGTCATTGGTGATTGGTTATTGTCCTCGCTACACTGATCCGTTTCCCCTTACACGAAATTCGCGCCATGCCCCGCACCAAGAAGAAACCCGCTCCCCTCGGCCCGCCCGCTTCAGCGGGCGGGGAGTCCTCGATCCGCACCGTCGCCTTCGTCTCACTCGGTTGCCCCAAAAACCTCGTCGATTCCGAAGCCATGCTCGGACAACTCGCCTCCGCCGGCCTCATCCCCGTCTCCGACGCCCCCGGAACCATACCCGGAACCATACCCGGAACCATGCCCCACGCCGACGCCATCGTCATCAATACCTGCGGCTTCCTCGAAGCCGCCAAGGAAGAATCTCTCCAGGTCATCCGTGACGCCGCCGCCCTTAAAAAACAGGGTAAGCTCAAACGTCTCATCGTTGCCGGCTGCCTCGTCCAGCGCCACCGCGCCAAAATGCTCGAATGGTGCCCCGACATCGACGCGCTCATCGGCGTCTTCGACCGCGACCACATCACCCAAGCCGTCCAAGGCCGTACCACTTCAGTGGTACGGCTCGGCCCGCCCGCTTCAGCGGGCGGGGAGTCCGCCCACGATCTCGACATTCCGGGGTCTCCTTTACCCATCTACTCCTCCATCGCCGCCAACGCCACCTTGGCGAAACGCGCCCGCAACCTCGATGATAAAAACTTCCGGGGGTACTTTGAATCCGACGCCGCCCGCCTCCGTCTCACCCCGCGCCACTACGCCTACCTTCGCATCTCCGAGGGCTGCAACCAAAACTGCGCCTTCTGCACCATCCCCTCCATCCGCGGCAAAATGCGCTCCAAACCCCCGGAAGTTATCCTCGCCGAAGCCGCCGAGTTGTTCAACGACGGCGCCGTCGAACTCAACCTCATCGGACAGGACACCACCAGCTACGGCAACGACATCGCCTACACCCCCGGCCTGCCCGGCATCCTCACCGCGTTGGACCGGCTTGCCGCTTCGCGCGGCCATGACTTCCATCCCTGGCTCCGTCTCATGTACGCCTACCCCTCCTGTTTCACCGACGAAATGATCGACGCCATCGCCCAACTTCCGGGGGTCGTGAAATACATCGACATGCCCCTTCAGCACATCAACGATCGCATCCTCACGCTCATGCGCCGAAAGACCAGCCGAAAACTCATTCTGCGACTGCTCAATAAGCTGCGCCAAAAAGTTCCGGGGGTAGCCATCCGCACCACCTTCATCTCCGGCTTCCCCACCGAAACCCTCGCCGATCACCGCGAACTGGTCGCGTTCCTCCGCGATTTCCAATTCGATGCGATGGGCGTCTTCCCCTATTCCCCCGAACCCGGCACACCCGCCGGCACCCTGCACGCCACTTCCGGGCGACGCAAACTCTCCGATGCCGCCATCCACGCCCGCATCGAAGAACTCATGCTCACCCAGCAATCCATCGTCTTCAACCGCAATCAACAACTCGCCCAACAACACGCCACCTTCGACATCCTCATCGACGCCCCAACGTCCGGGGGCCAAGCCGAGGCAGAGCGAAGCGCCGCATCGGGTTCTTACCTTGGAAGAACCTACGCCCAGGCCCCCGACATCGACACGCACGTCAAAGTGCAATCCCGCCATCGCCTCAGTCCCGGCGAACTGGTCCCCTGCACCATCACCGCCGCCGCCGATTACGACCTGATCGCCGTCCCCACCGCCGACCTGCAAACCCCCGGAACCAGCACGCGCCTGACCGTCCTGCGCTAACCCTCCCTCGGCCCGCCCGCGTTAGCGGGCGGGGAGTCGTCGATCACCATGACGAATCCCCCCGCTGTTTAGCGGGCGGCACGAAGTGCCCCTCCCCCTCCTCATAGCCGCGCCCCCGGAAGGTGCCAACCCGCCCCCGGAAGTATGCCCGCCTTCCTCTCTCCGTCTAGCCGCGCGGTGGCAACCCGCGGCCCCCGGAACAGCCCTCATCTTGCAATCTTCGCGGCCAATTCCGCGGGCACATGCAATTCGGCGTCGCGCTTCGGATCGTACTCCGCTCTCAACCATCGGCCCTCCTTACGATGCCAATACCACTTAGGAACCGCGAAAGAATAGCTTGAGCGATTATCACCTGGGGCGAATGGTGTAATTCCACTCGCCGTGAAAGTCGGCCGGGGTGCAGTGGACGGTGGCCCATTGCTGCTTGCTGACCTTTTGCC
>JBAYVY010000311.1:0-4255 GCA_041674345.1 Phycisphaeraceae bacterium
GCGTGAAGCGTATCAGCACAACATTTTCGGCCCGAACTCCATCATCGGCGATATCAACGGTCGCAAGCTGAACTGTTATGTGCATCAGGGCGCGGGGGCGTACATCTGCGGCGAGGAAACGGGGCTGCTCGAATCATTGGAAGGCAAACGCGGCTGGCCTCGCATCAAGCCGCCGTTCCCGGCGATCAAGGGTGCGTTCGGGCGACCGACGATCATCAACAACGTGGAAACCCTGGCGTGTCTGCCGTTCATTTTGAACCACGGCATTGAGTGGTTCAAGGGGATGGGCCGCGCATCGACGCTGGGCGAGAAGGTGCCGGGTTCGTTCGGCCCGAAGCTGTTCGGCATCAGCGGTCACGTGAACGCGCCGGGCGTGTACGAGGAAGAACTCGGTGTGAAGATGAGCACGATGATCGAAAAGTATGCCGGCGGAATGCGTCGCGGCAAGAAGTTCAAGGCGGCGATACCGGGCGGGGTGTCGATGGGTTTCGTGACGGCGGATCAGTATGACTGCGAGTTGGATTTTGACATCGGTCGGCGATACGGCGTGTTGGGTTTGGGCACGGCGGGGGTGATCGTGATGGACGAGGACACGGACATCGTGGCGATGGTTCGGAACATCGTGCGATTTTTCAGCCGGGAAAGCTGCGGGCAATGCACGCCCTGCCGGGAGGGATCGGGCTGGCTTTACAAGGTGCTTTGCCGGATTGAAGCGGGGGAGGGGACGATGAAGGACATTGATTTACTGGACGAAGTGGCGGGGACGATGGGCGCGATGCCGGGCACGACGATCTGCGGTTTGGCCGACGGGACGAGCTGGGCGGTGAAGACGGCGATCAAGAAGTTCCGCCCGGAGTTCGAGAAGCGCTGCAAGGCGGGTCTGGTGCAGGTGGGCATTGATCGCGGGCAGGAATAGTCATCAACCCAAAACATAACGAGGGTGTACCCAAACAACACCTTGGGATGTGGGGGGTGTATTATTAATCTTTTTTATTGCAATGATACGCGAATAGCGTATCATATATGCCATGCAAGTCTATAAAGCAAAGACAGCATATCGAATCTGCGGGCTGACCCCCCGAACGCTTAACTATTGGATTGAAAAAGGACTTATTGAACCCGCACAAGTTGTCAAAACGCATCGGAAGGGAAGACTCATTTTCTTTTTCGATCTCGACAACTTAGTTCAGTTGCGAGCAATAAAAGCACTAAGGGATGGTGGGGTATCGCTGATGAAGATACACGCAGCAATTGCCCGGCTTACCCAAACCGATCAAGCAACATGGCAACGCGAATGGTTGCTTGGTATCGGTGGCGAGCTTGTAATGGCGACCGATGATCCAGAATCTTTTGTGGCGCTATCCGGTAAGTCCAAAGGGCAACTCTACTTTACAGCGATAGCAATTGGACAGATTCGGGGCGAAGTATCAAAACAACTGCGAGTTCAGAAATGTGCGGGTGATAATCCCGCGTTGTACTCGGGAGTAGCGGATTCCTATTCACGAATTGTCGGGTAAACGATTTCGAGAGGATGGTTGACAGCGCGGCCCATATCCAAGAAACTACGGAACTTTGTTCACCAATTACCGCAAGGACACGCTATGATTACTACGGAAGCCCCCCGGGTGAAGCACAAAGGGACGAATATGACTTCATGTGTTCACGCAAGACACTCCGAGCTTCTACGGTTCATCGACCAGCGGGTGTTGAAGCGGGGTAAGTTCCGCCTGGCAAGCGGTCGCGAATCTTCCTATTACCTTGATGGCAAACTAGCCAGCATGGACCCGGTGGGAATCAGCTTAATCTGTGATGCAATTTTCGACGAGATTGCTCACTTGGGCAATGTGGATGCCATTGGCGGAATGGATATGGGGGCAACGCCCATTGTCGGTGCCCTGGCGCTACGAAGTGGTCAAATTGGAAGACCGCTTCCAACATTCGTGGTGAGAAAGGCGGCCAAAGAACACGGCACCAGGAAGCTGATTGAAGGTCCGCTTCAGAGCGGCATGTCAGTGGTAATCGTGGATGATGTTGTGACCACGGGATCGTCAATACTTCAGGCAATCGATGCGGTTGAGCAACAGAAATGCAAGGTTCTCCTGGCGATCAGTGTTGTAGATCGCGATGTGGGTGCCGGGAATTTGCTAACTCAACGGGGAATATCTTACCAGCCCTTGGTTACCGTTGCGGAACTGGGGCTTACCCAATGAATGAAATCATCCGGTGTGCGCGGAAGTTGCGGCTTCAAATTAACGCCGCCGAGCTTTATGTTCTTGGGCGAGCGTGCTATGACGAAGCGCGCATTGGCAAAACAGCAAACGTTGAATTACTGGCAACGGGCGACAGTGTTCGCGTCGGTCGCCAATTTTCTTTCGGATCGCCCGGTTACATCTTCCGAAGCGGATCGGATGCAAAAAACTCTTGATGAGTTATTCGCCGCGCTGGAAAAAGACCTGCAACAAATCGTCAACCGCGAACAACTCCATGCCGCCATAATCAAAGTGGCTCCGTTAATGCCGTAGTCGTCCCCAATTAACCGCGACTTCAACTTCGCGCGTTTGTTCATTGTCGGCGGCTTGAGAGCGCGCCACATGGAGATAATCCTTGATGGTGTCGCGGATGTTTTTGGTTGCTTCCGCTTCGGTCTTGCCTTGGGACCAGCAGCCGGGCAGTCCGGGAACCCAGACAGCGTATCCTTCTTCGGTGTGTTTGAGCGCTACGGTGTATTTCATCGTGTGCATCCAATCAATCGGCTATTTTTGCACGGCAATCCGGTCCCGCCACGTGGTTATTTTAGTGCAATATGGTTTGGAAAGACACGGATCGCAAGGACTGCGCCAACCGTCGGGGAGTTTGACTTTTTTGTCTAATCGCCTATGATCCGGTGATGGTCGCAGTCATCATCATGCCGGAGGCACGCAAGCAATTGATGCGGCTTCCGATGTGGGTTCAAATGGACCTTCGGAAGGTCATGCTGGAACTGGCGAAGTGGCCCCAAGTCAGCGGGGCCAAGCCGCTTCACGGCGAACTCAAGGGCTGCTTCCGCAAACGATATCGTGACTATCGCATCGTGTTCACCGTACAGGATGACGTGTTACGAGTCGTGAAGATCGGCAACCGCAAAGACGTGTACGAGGATTGACCATGCCAACACACATTCAGAGCGTCGAAATTGAAGGGCGGCGGTTTGTGCTGATTCCAGCCGAACAATACGCCAAGATTCGGACCAACGAAGAATGGTTGCCGCCGCTGCCTCCCGCTGATGCCGAGGGCGGAATGCCGGCGGCGGAGTTCATCACCGCCAACATCGCGCGGCAGATGATCCTCCAGCGTCGGGCGGCGGGTCTGACGCAATCGCAATTGGCGAAACTGGCCGGGGTGCGGATGGAAACCATCAGTCGCGTCGAAAGCGGCAGACACAGCGCGACGGTGCGGACCATCCGTCGGATTGAAACCGCGCTCAAAAAAGCCGGGTCGCGCCGGTGTCGGGCGGGCTGATGGTTGATGTAATCCATTACCCCGAAAATACGACAATAAGGAACGTGTGTTCAACCGCGACATTACATCGCGGGATTATTCATTGATGGCACGGCTTGGTATTCACGGAAAACGGGTGGTTGGACCGATAAAGGGAGGTGGAGACCGCCGATGTCGATACTATCGAGCATTTTGGGTAAGGCCGAGCCGCGACTGAAGTTGCAGCGGCCGACCGGTGAACTGGTCGATGTCGTGCCGGGGGCGCGAACGCTGTTGATCGGCACAGCCCGGACGCTGAAGCAGATGCGACACACCCTGCGGGAAGCCGACGAACCGATGCGGTTGATCGGCGGGCTGGTGTGGCAGCCGCAGCATCATGCCGGCGCGATGGGTCTGCCGGTGCTGGGCACGGCGGAACAGTTGGAAATGGTGGCGAAGGTGCATGAGATTGAGCGGGTGTTGATTTCGCTGCCGGCGGCGATGGGCGCGGCGACGAGCCGGTTGCTGGCGCGTTGCCGGGAGATCGGCGTGACGGCCCGCGTGTTGCCGACCATTGAAGACCAATTGACCGGACGGGTGAACGGCGGGCGCGGGTCGTTGGATTACAACGCCCTGTTGGACCGTCCGGCGCGGAAGCTGGACCGGGACACGATTCGCCAACTACTGGCCGGCAAGCGCGTGATGATTGCCGGGGCGGGTGGCAGCATCGGTTCGGAACTGGCGCGGATCATCGCATCCTACGGCCCGTCGCACCTGTTGCTGAGGGAACGGGCGGAGA
>JBAYVY010000312.1:0-4249 GCA_041674345.1 Phycisphaeraceae bacterium
CCCCGCCCCCGGAAGCCCCCGGAAGTTTTTCCCTTCTTCCCTCAGCCCCCGGCTCCGCCGGGGGGAATGCTCAACAACGTCAAACGCCGAGAAGAAAATCGGTTCGTGGTTTCCGGCACGTCGGATAGGATGGGCGTCATGCTTCGGCAAGGGGAACACCTGACCGGGCGGCTTCGTTTCGTAATTTCAGATCAATGGGGTTTCAAAAAATGAATTGGAACAAGCTCGTTGAAATAATCTATACCGAAAAGGACTTCGGTCGAAGCATCGCGACATCGATCGCGGGAGTCGTAGGTCTTTCTGCTTATTTTCTCTTCGCAGATTGGGTCATCGCGGTGTTTGCTTTGGTGATTAGCTATCCACTGTTTCGTGTTATAGCTTCCGCCATCCATTCACGGTGGAAGAAAAAGCGCACTCAATTGATGAAAGATATTCAAGCCAAAGAGAAGTTCAACAAGTTTAGTCCTCAAGAACGTCAAGTCATCGAGTTCTTTGTTCGTAGTGGTGGCGCTTGCGTTTCGTGGGGATATGTAAACAATTCAAAACTTCCTTTCCCCAGACCTGCGGTCAACTCATTGATTCAGCGAGGCATTGTCCATACGACAGTAATGGAGGACGATATGACGGAGGCGTTTGCTTTGGACACCGATGTATTTGACACAGCACAACGAGTTTTTGGGCCACCACCGCCGATTCATTGATGCCACCTCGCCAGCCCGCTAGTTTGTTGGGCTGAACTGATCGCGATAACGCGACCAACGGTCGCGGCTTTTTGAAAACTTCCGGGGGTCACATTTTTCGCAGTTCGTCAATCATCGCGGCGTGGGCGCGACGGCCTAGGTCGAAGCAGTCGAGGCGGAAGTGTTCGTTGGGGCTGTGGATCGCGTCGTCGTGGCGGCCGAAACCCATCATGACGGTGTTGATGCCGAGGATGCGTTTGAAGTCGCTGATGACGGGGATCGTCGCACCTTCGCGCATGAGGACGGGGGCTGTGCCGCCGGTGGCGATGGTGATGGCGCGTTTGGCGGCTTGGAGGTAGGGGGAATCGGTTGGAACGAGGACGGGGTGGGCTGCACCGTGTTGTTCGATTTTCCAGGAGCAGCCGGGCGGGGTGTGGTCGGTGAGGAAATCGCGGAAGAGCATATCGACGCGGAGGGGGTTCATGTCGGGTGGGATACGGAAGCTGACTTTCGCGCCGGCGAAGGAGGGGATGACGGTTTTCGCGCCTTGGCCCATGTAACCGCCGTACAGTCCGTTGATGTCGCAGCAGGGGCGAGCCCAGCGGCGTTCGAGCGTGGAGAAGCCGGCTTCGCCGTGGAGTTGTTCGAGGCCGACGCTTTGGGCCATTTTGCGTTCGTCGAAGTGGAGTGCGTCCCACTGGGCGCGTTCATCGGCGGTGATGGGCGCGACATCGTCGTAGAAGCCGGGGATGTTGATGCGATGGTTTGAATCGAAGAGTTGACCGAGAACGATGGCCAGTTCGGTGGCGGGGTTGGGGACGGTGCCGCCATAGACGCCGGAGTGGAGATCGCGGGCCGGGCCGTGGAGTTGGATGTCGAAATAGACCAGGCCTCGCAGGCCGTAGGTGATGGCGGGGAGGATGGGATCGGCGTCGCCCCACATCGCGGTGTCGGAGACGATGGCGACATCGGCGGCGAGTTCGGCTTTGTGAGCTTCGAGGAAGGGGACGAGATTGGCGGAGCCGCACTCTTCTTCGCCTTCGAGGATGACGGTGAGGTTGATGGGGATTTGGCCGGCGACATCATGCCAGGCGCGGAGCGCTTCGAGGAAGGTGGAGACCTGGCCTTTGTCATCGTCGGCACCGCGTGCATAGATGGCACCATCGCGGATCGTGGGTTGGAAGGGGGGAGTGGTCCAGAGGTCGATGGGATCGGGGGGCTGGACGTCGTAGTGGCCGTAGAAGAGAAGGGACGGAGGGGAAGAGAGGGACGTAGGGACGGAGGGACGAAGGGACGAAGGGGGGGAGGCGGAGCCATTTCCTTCACTTCGTCCCTTCGTGCCTTCGTCCCTTCGTCCCTTGGTCTTCGCCATGACGACGGGGTGGCCTTTTGTGGGGACGATTTTCACGTCGAGGCCACATTCGCGGAGACGGTCGGCGGCCCATTGGGCGGCGCGTCGCACATCGGGGGCGAACGCGGGATCGGTGGAGACGGAGGGGATGCGAAGCCAGTCGCAGAGACGGTCGATGGCGGGTTGGCGCTGTTCGTGCAGACGATTGAGAACCTGGTTGAGCATGGGGGATATGATAACGGGAATGACGAATGACGAAACTCGAATGACGAATCAAATCCGAAGTCCGAAACTCGAAACGGAATCCCGGCCAAAGCCGAAGACGGCATGGCCGGGCTTGGGTTGTCTGTTTCGGACTTCGAGTTTCGGATTTGATTCGTCATTCGAGTTTCGTCATTCGTCATTCTTTGCAGCCCTCCAAGTCGATTGGCCGATAAAATAGCGATATGCCTTCACGCGCGAACATGATGCAATGGTCGGTCATCACACTGCTGGGGTTGGCGGTGCTGATGGTGAACTCGGCTTCGATGACGGTGGGGCGGATGACGGTGACGTGGCATCAACTGCTGGCGGGCCGACCGACGCTGTATGCGGTGATCGCGATTGTGGTGATGATGGGGGTCGGACGGATCGACCTGCGAAAAGTTTACGCGGCGCGCGGGTTCACGAACCCGATACCGTGGTTGTTGTTGATCGCCGTCATGCTGTGCGTGGTGGCATTGATACCGAAGTTCAGCGCGGAGATCAACGGGTCACGCCGGTGGCTGTTTCTGGGGCCGCGGAAGTTGGGGCTGACGTTTCAGCCGAGCGAACTGGCGAAGTGGACGATGGTGTTGGCGGTGAGTTGGTGGTGCGCGCGTCGCGCGGGGGTGATGCAGCGGTTCAAGGCGGGTCTGTTGCCGATGCTGGTATTGATCGCGTTGGTGTGCGGGTTGATTGTGAAGGAGGATTTGGGTACGACGGCGTTAATCAGCGCGGTGGCGATGGGCCTGCTGATCGCGGGGGGTGCGAAGTTGTGGCAGTTGGGGTTGTTGCTGCCGGTGGGTCTGGCGGGGTTGGGGGCGATGATTTTTTACTCGCCGTACCGTGTGCAGCGTTTACTGACGTTCATGGACCCATATGCGGACCCTCGAAAATACGGGTATCAGCCGATTCAGATGATGGCGGCGATCGCGGAGGGCAACCGGGGATTGGGCAACGGCATCGCCAAGATGGGGTACCTGCCTGCGGACACGACGGACGCGATTTTCGCCATTGTCGTGGAGGAACTGGGCGTGGGCGGGGCGGCGTTGGTGATGGTGCTGTTTCTGATTTTGCTGTGGACGGCATTGGGCGTGGTGCGCGATTGCAAATGGGTGTTCGGAAAGATGGTGGGATTGGGCGTGATATTGACGTTGGGCTTGCAGGCGGTGATGAACATCGCGGTGGTGACGGTGGTGGTGCCGACCAAGGGCATCGCGTTGCCGTTTCTGTCCAGCGGCGGAACGGGCTGGGTCATGTGCGCGGCGGCGGCGGGGCTGCTGATCGCGCTGGACCGGATCAATCAGGAAGAAGCGGAGGCGGAGAAGATCGGGAATGTCGAGCGACCGCGCATGGAGCCGAAGTTGTCGGCGAGCGCGACATGAAAAATAAGAGGGTTCACCACAGAGTGCCACAGAGAACCACAGAGGATGGAAAAGCAGAACATGTTGTCGGGGGGGGCTGATGTTCTGCTGTTTTGCTTTTCTGCTTTTCTGCTTTCATGCTCTGCGTTCTCTGTGGCCCTCTTGTGGTGAATAAAATATGAGCGAATCACGCGGGACAGTATTATTCGCCGGGGGTGGGACGGGCGGACACTTGTTTCCGTCGCTGGCGGTGGCGGAGCGGCTGGCCGGCAGGTGTGAGGTCCATTTCGCGTGTTCGGGCAAGCCGCTGGATGCGGAGATATTGACCAAGGCGGGCGTGCCGTTCACCCCGTTGCCGGCGGTGGGGCTGACGGGCAACCCGATGCAATGGCCCGGCTTCATCAAGCGATACAAACAGAGCGAAGCCATCGCCCGGCGGATCATCGTCGAACGCAACGTCGGCGTGGTGGTATCGATGGGCGGCTACGTCAGCGCGCCGGTGATCGGCGCGGCGGCCAAGATGAAACTTCCGGGGGTTCCGGGGATTCCGGGGGTGTTGGTCAATCTGGACGCGGTGGCGGGCAAGGCGAATCGGCGGATAGCGAAGAGGGCGG
>JBAYVY010000313.1:0-4247 GCA_041674345.1 Phycisphaeraceae bacterium
CACGGGTGATCGCCGTTTTTGAGCCAAAAACGAATGTTTGTCGAAAAATGGTCGAACATTGGCTCGTCTTACCGCCGTTTTTGAAGCAAAATCGAGGCTTTTTGACCCCGTGAACGGTTACGAAACCCCGAACCCCGAACCCCCAGTCCCAACCCCTCGGTGCCATATGACCCATGCGGGACATGATGCGATGGTGGCCGATCTGTTGACGCCGGAGATCGGCGAGATGATCGCGCAAAAGCGACTGGCCGAGGCGCGGGCGGCGATGCTGGATTTGCAGGACGTCGAGATCGCCGACGTGCTGGCGGAGTTGGAACCCGATCAGCGCGCGGTGGCGTTTCGTCTGCTGCCGGTGGATCGGCGGGCGGAGGTGTTCGCCTACCTCGAACAGGATGAGCAGGAAACGCTGATCGAAGCGTTGACCAGCGAGCAGGTGGCGATGCTCATCAATGAAATGGACGATGACGACCGCGTCCAGTTTTTCGAGGACGCGCCGGAGGAACTGACCGCCGGTCTGCTGAAATTGATGTCGCCGGAACAGCGGCGGCTGACGCAGCAGGCGTTGCAATATCCCGAAGAATCCGTCGGGCGTCTGATGACGCGCAGCTACGTGACCGTCCGCCCGGAATGGACGGCGGGGCAGGCGCTGGACCACCTCCGCGCCGAGGGCCGGGACGCTGAAACGCTGAGCGTGCTGTATGTGGTCGATGCGGAAAATCATCTGACGCATTACCTGCGACTCAAGCGATTGGTACTCGCGGCTCCGGGGGAGCGGTGCGAGAAACTGTGCGAGGGGCCGGTGGTTTCGCTGAATGCCGCCGAGGACCGCGAGGCGGCGGTGCGATTGCTGGAGCGGTATGACATTCCGGTGTTGCCGGTGGTCGATGAGGCGAACCGGCTGCTGGGCATCGTGACGTTCGACGACGTGGCGGACGTGGCGGAGGAGGAAGTGACCGAGGACATGCAGAAGATGGGCGGCATGGAAGCGCTGGACATGCCGTACATGAGCACGGGGTTGTGGGAGTTGTTCCGCAAACGCGGGTTGTGGCTGAGCATGTTGTTTCTGGGCGAAATGCTGACGGCGACGGCGCTGGGGTATTTCCAGCCGGAGATCGAAAAGGTGACGGTGCTGGCGTTATTCCTGCCGCTGATTATTTCGTCGGGAGGCAACAGCGGGTCGCAGGCATCGACGCTCATCATCCGCGCGATGGCGATCGGCGAACTGACGCTGAAGCTGTGGGGCAGGGTGTTCCTCCGCGAGTTGATGTGCGGCCTGCTGCTGGGTCTGCTGCTGGGATTGATCGGTCTGGCGCGTATTCATCTGTGGCAATACCTCGGTTGGTACGACTACACGATCCGTCACGGCGACACGACGCTGAGCTATCACTTGCTGGCGATCACCGTGTCGCTGTCGCTGGTGGGCGTGGTGCTGTGGGGCACGCTGATGGGTTCGATGCTGCCGTTCCTTTTGAGGTTGTTCCGCCTGGACCCAGCGACGATCAGCGCCCCGCTGGTCGCCACGCTGGTCGATGTGACAGGCCTGATTATCTACTTCACCACGGCGCTGCTGTTCCTCCACGCGGTGCTGGGATAGGGGGATGTTCAATGTTCAATGTGCGATGTGCAAAGTAAGACGCATCACATCACTCATCGCTCATCGCTCGTCACTCATCGCTTCTCCGCCAGTTCATTCAATAACGTCAGCCCGCGTTCCAGCGTGGCATCCTCGCACGCATAACTGATGCGGAAGTGCGTGTCGCGCTCGCTGAACACGTTGCCCGGAATAATCAGCAGTTTTTTGGAGATCGCGCGTTCGACGAATCGCGTCGCAGTCTCGCCGGTCGGCACCTTCGGAAACGCATAAAACGCGCCCTCCGGCACGGTCAGCTCGAAACGATCCTTCAGCATGGCGACCACCCGGTCGCGCTTGCGCTGATACGCGGCGACATGATCGCTCATATCGACAGCGAGGGCCGCGACGCCCGCGTCCTGCACCATGCTCGGAGCGCAGACGAAAGTGTATTGCTGGAGCTTGGTCATCTGTTCGATGAGCGGCGAGGGGCCGACGGCGTAACCCAGTCGCCAGCCGGTCATTCCATATGTTTTCGAGAAGCCGCGCAACACCAGCAGATTGTCGCTGAACGATGCGGGACTCGGCGAGCGACCCTTGACTTTTGCGTAGCAGAACTCATCGTAGATTTCATCGCTGACCAGCAGGATGCCGCGCTGTTCACAAAGTCGGGCCAACTGTTTCAAAACTTCCGGGGGCGTGACCACGCCGGTCGGATTGCTCGGCGAGCCGAGAATCAGCAGCTTCGTGCGATCGGTGATGTGCGGCTCAACCCTCGCGGGGGTCAGTTGAAAATCGGGATAGGTGTCGATGAACTTCGCCCTGCCCCCGGCCAGCGTGACCAGGTGTTTATACATCACGAAATAGGGATCGCCGATGAGGACTTCATCGCCGGGTCCGACGCAGGTGAGGATGGCCAGGAACAATCCGCCGGACACGCCGGCCGTAATCAATGACGTTGCCCCCGACGGCTGCCACCGGCCGTCGTGGGCGAACTGGTGCCGGAACTTTTTCATCACCGCGTCGCGCAGCTCGGCGATGCCCTGCGTCTGCGTGTAACGGTTGTGACCGGCGTTGATCGCGTCGATGGCGGATTGCTGGATCGGTTGCGGCACATCGAAGTCGGGCTGGCCGATGGAAAGGTTGATCGGGTCTTTGATCTTCGCCGCCAGGTCGAACACCTTGCGAATGCCCGAAGCGTCGATCGCCAGCAGCCGGTCGCTGATAAGTCGTTGGGTGTTGAACATGAGGGTCAGTGTAATGCGGGACGCGGTTGGCGTCTCGCGCTTTTCGCTGGTTTTTCGTAAATCGGGCTTTCACAAGGGGGCGGGGGGCCTGGCCGATGCGCGCCGGCCTGACGGGCGCGTGGAAGCGATGCGCGTAACCCTTGATCGGACAACGCGCGAAAAAATGTGGCGAAGTTTTGCGATGCCCCGCGAACCGGGCTTGCCCGGTGCGCACGGCGAAAGCATGAACGATTTTGTCGGACGATTGGGCGACGCATCCGTGCGGAAACGCGACACACCGGTGCGCCCCCGGAAGCCCCCGGAATGGTTTTCGCGCGTTTCAAGACGAATCCGCCCGGTGGCGAAACCCGCCCCGACGCCGCATGGCGCACCATCCGGTCGCATAGCAGGATCGTGTAGGTTTGGCTATCGGAAGCGGCGTTTTGTGCCGGGAAAGGGAGGGGCGGGGAATGTTTTTCGCGGGGGGCGGAATTGTGTTGACTGCGGGCCGGGGTGTGGCATGTTTCTTCATCTTTGATCCGGTGCCGCTGTGGGAGCGGGACGGATCAGCAACCCCCTTTTGGGAGAGAGAGCATCATGCGTACATCCTGTTTTGTTGGGCCGTTCCGCTGTCTGGCGGCGGCGGGAATCGTTCTGTCCGTCGCGGCCGGTGCAAGGGCGAACAGTTCGGTGGAACTGCTGATCGACAAAGTGCATGACACATCGACCGGCTTCGACGGTTACTCCGCGGAGATGAACATCAACATCGACCCCGGCGTGACGGTCACGAACATGCAGGCGAGCAACACCGGCGGCGCGATCACGCTGGACGTCGATGGCGGCGGCTCCAATCAGTGGTCCGCCTTTCAGAACTATCCGACCCTCGCGGAGTTGATCGCGGAACTGGAAAGCAATTACACGATCACCGTGCAGACCAGCACCGGAACCAGCACGATGAACTTCACGGTGGGCAACCTGGGGGGGCTGAATACGCCGGGAACATTTCTGGATATGCCGGTGATTACCAGCCCCACGCAGGGTCAGACGCTCCCGACGGCGCAGCCGACGGTCACCTGGACGCAGCCGGTGCCGGCGGACCTGGCCCGCGCGTTCGTACTCGCGGCGGAGCTGGACAGCAATACGGTTTGGGACGAGAACTTCAATACGGGGGTCGGCGACGGGACCGGGGCGCTGGACCTGCTGACCAGCACGTCGTGGCAATCGAGTGCGACGCTGGACGCCGGGCCGGCGACGTTTTGGGTTTCATATGCGACGACGGATCCGACGTTGGTCGGATTGATTCTGAATCCGTCGAACTTCAGCACGACCGATGGGGGCGGCGTGAATTGGGGCGCATCGTCGTTCGCGCCATCGGGGTATGCGACCGACGGCACGCCGCTGCTGGGATTGTTGTCCACGGCGGCGGTGGGGTTTGACGCCGTGCCGGAACC
>JBAYVY010000314.1:0-4143 GCA_041674345.1 Phycisphaeraceae bacterium
GCGACGCGCACCCGCTGAACCACTTCATCACTGATGCGTTTTTCCCTGGCCTTGCCGGACAGAACATAGGACACGGTGGAGCGAGAAACGCCCAGCGTCGCCGCGATCTGGTTTTGGTTGATGCGTGAAGGAGGCATGTCGGATGAATCTTTCCCGCCAAAAGGACCGCGAAACTCGTTTGGACGTGTTATCGGAACCGCATCGCACGCCAGAAAACACGGCGTAACCTTGTGCGGATCATTGGCGAACGATTGTAGATCGTGGGATGGGGGAACACAAGAAAAATGACGATGGGAGACACGAGGACGCTTGCGATCAGGGCAAACACGGGTGGCGTGATGAAGGGTTTGAGTTGGCGGTTGGCGGTTTTCAGGAATGGTTTGTCATCGGGTTCGAGTGGTCGGGCGAGTTCCGCGAAGCAGCATCGGATTCGGCGAAGCCGTCAACGCGGCGGATAATCCCGATCAATTCATCGACGGCGTTTTGAATCGTTCCCAACGACGCTTTGCCTAAGAGCCGCTCTTCGACCCGGATCGCCGCGTCGGAAATGGGCATCAGGCCGTAAAGCCCGCCGGTTCCCTTGAGGTTGTGAATCATTTCCGCCAGCTCATCCCAGTCTTGCCGCCACAGGAGCGACATGAGTTGCTCCACCCTGGCGGGCAACTCTTCGACATATTTTTGCAGCAACGGGAGAAGGGTTTCGTCGGTCAAATCACTGCTGATCGTCTCGGTGTCCGCGGTCGCCGGGCGGGCGGCGGATGTTGTCGGTCGATCGGCGGTTTGGTTTTTGAGATAACGGGCGACGGTTGCGAGCAGGGTTTCCCGGTGGATGGGTTTGCTGAGATATTCCGTACACCCGGCCGACAGGCACTTGTCGCGGTCTTCACTCATGGCGTTGGCGGTCAGTGCGACGATGGGGGCGGCGTACCCCTTGGCGCGCAGCAACGCGGTGGCGGAGTAGCCGTCGAGTTCCGGCATCTGCATGTCCATCAGAATCAGATCGAACGGTTGACCGCCGGCGTGCGATTCGAGGGCTTTTTCCACACCGATGCGACCGTTCTCGGCGGTGACGACTTTCGCGCCAGCCGCCTGTAAATAGACCGAAAGCAACCGGCGATTGTCCTCGCCGTCGTCCACCAGCAGAATGCGCCCGTCGAGCGAAACGATGGTTCGTTCGGGGGCTGATTCCTCATTGCATTCAAGGGCCTCGTGGCATGTTTTCACGCGCCGCGCGCCGTCCAGCGAACCGGGATCGATTGTGAAAGTGAAGGTCGAACCCCGGCCGGCAAAGGAATCCACCGTGATCGTTCCGCCGAGCAGTTCGACCAGTCGTTTGGAGATCGTCAGCCCCAGGCCGGTGCCGCCGAAGCGGCGTGTGGTGGAGTTATCGGCCTGAACGAAGGGCTGGAAGAGGCCGCGGAGTTGTTCGTTGCTCATGCCCAGGCCGGTGTCGATGATTTCAAAGCGCAGGCGTGGAGGGGTCTCCGCGGATTCGTCGAGCCGCATGATGAGTTTGACGTAACCTTCATCGGTGAACTTGATGGCGTTACCGACGAGATTGATCAGAATCTGCCGCAGTCGGACGGGATCGGTCAGCACGGTGGTCGGGACGGGGCCGTCGTTGGTGACCTTGAACCGTATTTTCTTTTCGATCGCGCGAATGCGCATCAGCGAAGTGACGTCGTAAAGCACCTGACAAGGCGAGCAGGGAATCCGTTCGACGGTGAACTTGCCGGATTCGATCTTGGACAGATCGAGGATATCGTTGATGAGCGTGAGCAGATGTTCGCTGTTTCGCCGGATGGTGTGGACGTGGTTGATGCGATCCGACGCGGATTGCGAAGCGTCCAGCACCAGATTCGCATAGCCGATGATCGCCGTGATGGGAGTGCGGATTTCGTGCGACATATTGGCCAGGAAACGGGATTTGGCATCATTGGCTTCGTCGGCGCGGCTCCGGGCATGGCGCAACGCCGTCGCGACATGCTGCTTGGTAATCAAATCCTGGCGAATCAGCCAGCCGGCGACACCCACCAGAATGAACGCGAACACGGAGCTTGCGGCAACGACCATCACGGTGACATGCCCGATCCGGTTGATATGGCGGGCACGTATCTCCTGTTCGGCGGTTTCGTGTTGCCGCATGGCGGCGAGAACCTGACGCGCCGCGTCCATGCGTTGTTTGCCCACACCGGCGATGATGAGCGGCCCGGCTTCCACCGTGCCGGCCCGTTCCCCGTCGATGACCTGCTGAAGAAAGCCCAGTTCCGCCCGCACCAATGGAACCAGTTCGTCGAATCGCGGACGCTGGTACGGATCGTCGGCGACCAGTTCACCCAGTTCGTCCAGGTTGGTTTGAAGTTGCCGGACGGCGTTGTGATAGGGTTCGAGAAACGCTTCGTTTCCCGTGAGAAGGTAGCCGCGCTCGCCTGTTTCCGCGTCACTGAGACGGACCGACAACCGCAACGTCGATTCGAGAACCTGATGGCTGTGTCCGGTCGCCTCGTTGGAGGTGACCAGGGAATGCAAACTTGCGAGGCAGACGATTCCGATGACGGCCATCGCGAAAAGCGCCGCGACAAAACCGAGCGCCATTTTCTGATGAACGGTGAAAAGGTCTTCGTCAGGGACCGCGCCCCGCCGGTTTCGGACGGTTCTGGAACCACAAGTGAGCAGCGCCACGGCGAACAGAATGAAACCAATCGCGGTATGCATCGCCATCGGCGTCAGGGAAGTCGGCCTGTAAAGTGCCGCCACCTCGTTCCAGTAACCCAATGCGCCGACCAGGGCGATGACCAAACCGAAAACGGTGATCGCCCCGGCGGCGATCCGCCATATGACGTGATTCAGTTGCATCATCAGAACGGCGACGCCGAAGGCGAGGAAAAGCAGCGCGGTGTTGGGGGCGACGCGACTGCTGCGCAGCGCATGGTCGGCGTTCCGCGCAGCGCCGGCATCCAGGTTGTAGAACATCTGGTCGATGTGCAAATCAGGTCCGCCCAGACACCGGATGAGATTGATCAAGCCGAAGGCCGCAATGGTCAGACCCAGGATGCGAATCACCGAAGGGGATCGGGAGGGAACGCGCCGGGTCCGACAGGTCAGGATCAGGGCGATGCTCGCCAGGAGAAACCATATGGCGGTCGTCGGATTCATCGCCACCCACGCCGGCGAGATTCGCTTCAGCGGCTCGATGCCGAACTGCCACCCCGCCAGCACGAGCATGGCCAGGCACGCCAACAGGATCGCCGCGGAACGGGAAACGTTCACCAGGCGAGGCGACGGCGCGGGTTTTTCGCGGTCCAAATGAGGCGATTGCACGCTGCACTTCCAGTCCCGACGCGATCACACACCCCGTATCCAATATCGGGCGGGAACGCCCCCAATATGCGTACATGGGCAAAAAAATACCCTCATTCCGACGGTTGGATATTGGACCTTGCCCCTTGAAAGAGCCGGGTGGGTTCACCGGGTCTATTGACATGATCTGGGGATAAGCAATCCCATCCCCATCGCCCATCCCATTGGGGGCGATGCCGCCGGTTCGTCCGGGGGCCGGGCGGTGTTCCCCCGCCATGTCGCACGTTTTTTGCCGGTATTTGCCGAACAATATCGCTCTGATGACAACTCGGTTTTCGACGAAAACAAAGTTGTTGATGTTCGGATCAAACGCCGGGCGGCGGGGATGTTTTTCGCGGGGGTTCCGGGGGGGAGTTTCGCGGGAGTTTCGCGGGGGGTTCCGGGGGCGATTATCCCGAACTCGGGTTATTGATAACCCCAGTTTGGGATAAGGCAAACACTCGTAACCCCCGCCGAAATCCGTCGCCGCCCCCGCCGCCCCGCCCCCGGAACCGCTTTTTCTGTCCGCGACGATCGTTCCATATTCGACGAAAATAGAATATTCCGCGTATCGTTTCACTCGGCGAATACCGTGAAATTCACGCAAGACACGGGCGATTGGCAAGCCGCGTCGAACCCCTCGCCGCCGGTGATGATGACTTTGTTTTCACTGAAAACAAAGTTATACCATTCGCGTCCAATAGTTGATTCAACTGTTTGAGCGGCATCAGCAATTCCAGCAAGCCGTCCGCGACTCGCTGGCCGCGGTCAATACGCGCCATCGGGGCAAATTGAAAAGCACCC
>JBAYVY010000315.1:0-4126 GCA_041674345.1 Phycisphaeraceae bacterium
GCCGCCGTCCTGCGAAAGGCCGTCGATCTCGCCGCCGCCGATCAATTGCCCATCCCCGCGAAAGAACTGGCCGATGACGCCGGCGTCCGCTCCGTCTCCGCCGTCCATCACCTGGTCACCAAAGGCATCCTCAAACGCATCGAACACACTCAGCTCCGCGCCGCCGCCGCCGACCTAGATCCCGAAGCCGATCAACACCACACGCTCAACCCCGACCAGCAGCGCGTCCTTCACGACATCACCGACGCCATGCCGCACGGTTTTAGCGTCCACCTCATCCACGGCGTCACCGGCTCGGGCAAAACCGAACTCTACATCCAACTCATCCATCAATGCGTCTCGTCCGGCAAATCCGCCATCGTCCTTGTGCCCGAAATCGCGCTCACCCCGCAAACCGTCGCGCGATTCGCCGGACGCTTCCCCAAGGTCGCCGTCCTCCACTCCGGCCTGACCGCCGCCCAACGCCATCAACAGTGGCAACTCATCCGCGAGGGATGGGCCGATGTCATCGTCGGCGCGCGATCCGCCGTGTTCGCCCCCACCGAGAACCTCGGCCTGATCGTCGTCGATGAAGAACACGACCCGTCCTACAAACAGGACCAGGCCCCCCGATACCACGCCCGCGACGTCGCCATCAAGCGCGCCCAACAACAAAACATTCCCATCATTTTGGGTTCCGCCACACCCTCGCTGGAATCGTACTACAACGCCGTAGGGAAAGTCGGAACTGGGAAGTCGGAAGGCGGAAGTCAAGAGAAACTGGGAAGTCGGAAGGCGGAAGTCGGAAGTAAAGGCACTGCCTCTGAACTTCCGACTTCCGACTTCCCACTTCCGACTTCTCCAACGCTTCCGACTTCCCACCGTTCCCACTACTCCCTCCACCGCCTGCCCGTCCGTGTCGCCGGTCTGGCCATGCCGCACGTGCAGATCGTCAACCTGCTGGATGAACGCCGCAAGCGATATGAAACCACCGGAAGAGCGGGCATTCATTTGCTCAGCATCGCGCTCGAAGCCGCGCTCGGGCAAACACTCCGCGACGGCGGGCAGGCCATCATCCTTCTCAACCGGCGCGGCTTCGCCAATTACATCGCCTGTCCCGATCAGCACTGCGGCTGGCAACTGAAGTGCGAACACTGCGATGTGCCGATGGTTTATCACCTCGACGCCCGCGTCCCCGCCGGCGGACTGGTCCGCTGCCATTACTGCTCCTACGAAAATCGCCTGCCGCAACTCTGCCCCACCTGCGGCAAAAAAACCGTCGTTTTCGGCCTGGGTACGCAAAGAGTCCAAGAGGAAATCACACACAAACTTCCAGCGGCCAAACTCGTCCGCATGGATTCCGACGCCATGCGCACCGGCCAAAACTACGCCGACACACTCCGACAATTCCGTCGCGGCCAGATCGACATCCTCGTCGGAACCCAGATGATCGCCAAGGGACTCGACTTCCCCAACGTCCGGCTCGTCGGCGTCATCAGCGCCGACACCGCCCTCAATCTCCCCGATTTCCGTTCATCGGAACGCACTTTTCAACTGGTGTCACAAGTCGCCGGTCGAACCGGCCGCGCCCCCCACAAAACCGCGACCGCTGGTCGCGCTCTTCCCGAAGTGCCCCTCTCTCCTTCCGGGGGCACCGGTCGCGTCATTGTGCAGACTTTCACGCCCGATCATCCTTCCATTCAGTTCGCCGCGAAGCATGACTATGAAGGTTTCGCCGAATACGAACTGGAACACCGGCAGCGGGCGATGCTGCCGCCGATCACACGCATGGCTCGCATCGTGCTGCGCGATCGTGAACTGGAACCGGTCCTGCGTACCGCCGAGCGATGCAACGACGCGCTGGTCCGGCTGAACGACGAATTGAATCTCAACGTGCTGATCCTCGGCCCGGTCGCGCCGCCCATCGCGCGCATCGCCGGTTTCCACCGGATGCAAATCGAACTGATCGCCCCAAACGCCCCGCTGTTACAGCGACTGCTCGCCGCCGCGCGGAACGCCGACGAAATCCGCTCCGATGCGAACATGGCCGTCGATGTGGACCCCGTGGTGATGATGTGAGGAAAGTCGGAAGTGGGAAGTGGGAAGTGGGAAGTTCAGAGGCAGTGCCATTACTTCCGACTTCCGACTTTCCTCACCCCGCCGCTTCCTTTGCCGCTTCTTCGGCAACCTGTGCCAGCCCATCCGATCGCTCGATGCCCGCCTGCGGCCCCAGCGCGCGAATCCGCGCTTCCTGTGTGCCGATGTTCGTGATCTTCAATCCGAAGTTCTCCCCCACCTTCACCGCGTGACCCTGGCCGATGAGTTTGTTGTTGACCATCAGTTCCAGCGGTTCGTCAGCCGGTTTGGGCAACTCCAGCAATGCGCCAGGCCCCAGCGCCAGCACGCTGTGCAGCGCCATCGACCGATGCGCCAGCCGCACAATCACCGGCACCTGCAACTGCAATATCGCCTGGGGGTCGCGCTTCGCCATATCCTCATTATCGGTCAAATCCGGGTGAAAGTGTAAAGAAAGTGGGAAGTCGGAAGTGGGGGGAAAGTGGGAAGTCGGAAGTCGGAAGTAAAGGCACTGCCTCTGAACTTCCGCCTTCCCACTTCCGACTTCCGACTTTCCGCTTCACGCCTTGCGTCCCTCCATCCATCGTTTGAACGACGCCTGACTTTCACCCGACGCTTTGCCCGCCAGCAAACCTTCGACGCTGATATCCTCATCGAGATCGTCCCAGTGAATCCCCTGTCCCTTGCCGATCAACCGCCACTTGGCGCGTTCCCCGGCGGTCGCATGTTCCAGCCGCGGAAACCATCCCAGCGGCACGGCAATCGTGCGTCCGTCCGACAATTCCACCGTCAGCGCCTCATCGCTCACCCGCACATCCACCGCATCAGGCACATGCAGATCAGTTGCCGAAATAGTCATGCCAGCACTCCATCAATGTGTCACGGTTGTCTTGAATCTGAACTTTTGCAAAAACCCAAAAGAGATTTCAACACAGAGGGCACAGAGCACACAGAGAGGGATTTTCAATGTGTTTTTCCCGGTTTTCACCTCTGTGGACTCTGTGTCCGCTGTGTTGAAATCGCGTTTTGCAAAAGTCCAGTTGAATGATAGAACAAATCTTCCTCAGTTCCAAACGGCCAAACCCGCCGCTGTTTTGAAGCCGCGCCGGATCAAGCCGGAACTTGGCGATCCTGTCATCGCGTTCCACATGAATATGCGCAGGCTCGTCACGATCCCCCGCATAAAAAAAGAACCGATAAGGCCCCGATCTCATCACCGTTGGCATACTGTTCCCCTTGCGACAGTTTCCACATCTCGCATCTCATCGTAATACCTTCCACCCACAGTCGCAAAGTTTAATGTCAATACACCAGCCCTTTCGGATCCGTGTGAATTTCAATGACACGCAACCCCTCGCCCGGCGGACGATTGCCGTGCAACCGCTCGTAAATCTCCGGCGATGCCAGAAAGACGCTCCACTGTTGACCGCGAATATCCGGGTAAAAAAGCGAGATATACGTGTCACCCTCCTGCATATGACCGGGCGTGGGCCCCTCAGGTTCCAGTTGTTTAGATGAAACACCCCATGTATCCCGAAACTCCGGTTTGCCAAGCACCGCCACCACGCCAGCTTCATCCTGCCCAATCAACGAATCAGGTGCGATCTCCGAAACACGATCCGGGCTGGAAAGATATTCCCCCGCCGCCCACACCCACGTCGCCGCGATCACCGCCGCCAGTGCGCTGAAAAAGATCACCAGCGCCCAGTAGCCCAGCGGCTGTTTGTCGCGTTCACATTTCCGGGTCGAATCGATGTATCCGATCGCCCCGCTGCGCAATCCCTGCCGGACGACCTTCAGCAGAAACCCGCACAGATACCCCGCGATCAGCGTGAACAATATGATTCTGACAACCCACATGACGTGCCCCTTGCGTTGACGTGTCCCCGACCTTACCCCGCCGCCGAAGGCATTGCAACCCCGTGGTGAAATAACCAAACACCCAAATGGATATTTACTTGACTCCACCCACCCCAAGCGGTAGCGTGGCGGGTGATGGCCGAGGATTTCCCGCGGACGTTAATGGAGTTGGAGCGGCGATTCAGCGATGAGTCGGTGTGCCGGGCGTACC
>JBAYVY010000316.1:0-4097 GCA_041674345.1 Phycisphaeraceae bacterium
CGCCTTGTTGATGGCAGGAATCTGTTGCCCAGACTTCAGGGCCTCTGCGATCTGCGGCTCCGTCCAACCACGCGGTCCCATTTGCTTCGCAATCTTATCAGTTATTCCTGCACGGCCACTAAACGTGCGGAAGAAAACTTCCGGGGGGGCGACGGGTGGGTGCGCTGAGGGTAAGCTGGGGGATGTCGAAATGGAGCGATTTAGCGGGCGTTTTTATGAAAAGGCGCACCGGAGTGTCGCGGAGATCGTGGGGAAAACTTCCGGGGGCGCATGGATACGTCGCCTCCTTTCCGGGGGCCGGAAGTTAAAGCCCCGGTCCCTAATCCCCAGTTCCCAATCCCCGGTCCCATGTTTTGCTAAGCCGCGAGCGGCCCCCGGAAGTTGCCCAGAGGCGGGTCATGGCAGATGGATGTAGGCGGGGTCCTGGAGGCGCGGGCCGGCGGGGTCGGTGACGGCGGTGATGAAGGCGGGGCGAAGGGAGGCGGAGGCATGTCGTCCGGCGGCGTCCATGAGGATGATGCCGATCTGATTTTGCTTATTGAAGCGGAAGAACTGTGCGATTTCGGTGAGGGTGTTTTGCAGGGCCTGTTGGATGGTGGAGCCGGCACGGACGTGGGCGACGGCGCGATAGGCGGCACAGGTGCCGAGCATGAGTTCGCCGGTGCCGGTGCAGACGGCGGCGGCGACGGCGGGTTCGACGTAAAGCCCGGACCCGATGATGGGCGAATCGCCGACGCGACCGGGCAGCTTGAAGGGCAAACCGCTGGTGGAACACGCGGCGGCGAGCCGGCCGGCGGCATCGAACGCGATGCAGCCGACGGTGTCGTGCGGCAAGGGGGCGGGTTCGTTCCGGGGGCGGGGGTGATCGACGGGGAAGCTGTCGCTGCTGAGGTCGGCGTCCACATCGTAGGGCTGGTAATCGGCGAGCGCGGCGGCGGCGTGCCACTTTTCCCAGCGTGCGCGGGCTTCGTCGGTCAGCAGGTCGGCGGGTTGGAACCCGCGGTGCCGGGCGAATTGCTCGGCCCCTTCGCCGACGAGCATGACGTGGCCGGTGTGTTCCATCACGGCACGGGCGATGGATGCGACCGAACGATAGCGGCGGACGAAGCAGACGCTGCCGCAGCGGGAGGGGCTTTCCATGACGGCGGCATCGAGGGAGACCACGCCGTTGCGGTCGGGCAGACCGCCCGCGCCGACGGAATCGACGGTCAGATCATCTTCAACGGCGGTGCAGGCGTGTTCGACGGCGTCGAGCGATGATCCGCCGGCGGCGAGCGCGGGGTAAGCGGCGGCGTTGCCTTTGGCACCGAACTTCCACGTACTGACAATCACCGGCGGGGTCGCCATGACCGACTCCAACAGGCAAGGGGAGGGTTGGGGATGAATGAACGGGGAAGAATTACCGCTGGGCGTATTTGGTGAGCAGACGTTGGAGGGCGGTTTTGTAGGGTTCGCCGCCGAGGTCGGGGTCCTGGTGGCTCAGCCGGTTGATGCCACGAACGATGTTGCTGACGACTTCGGGGGTGGGCTTGTCACCGGCCTGTGCGTCCATCATTTCGTAGAAGCGCATCTGGGCTTTCCAAAAGACGTGGTCGTAGAGCGGCGTTTTGCGGTTTTGTCGATCGACGATGAGTTTGGAATAGACGGCGGCGGCGTCCTGGTAGCGCTGGAGGCCGAACAACGCCTCGGCTTGTCCCTGAAGCACGTCCACGTTTTTCTTCGCCGGTTCGCCCTGGTTTTTGATGATGTCGTCGAAACGCTTGATGGCCTGCTCGTATTCCTTGGCGGCCAGGAGCGACTGGGCGGACATCAGTTCGTAGGCGATCATTTCTTCGGGCTTGGGGTTCTGGGTCTTGGCCCAGGGGATGACGATGTTGTCGGCGAGGTTGACCGCGACCTGCGCGAGCTTGGCCAGTTCGGCGGCGTCGGGGTTTTTCGAGTTGGCGGTGTCACGGATTTCCATGTTGAGCGACTGGAGCAGGCCCGTGGCCAACTGTCCGGCTTTTTCCGGCTCTTTTTGCATGTATTGGCGAAGGGCGACCTCGGCCTCGGCGTACTTTTTCTGCCGCTGGAAGATGCGGATTTTCAGCCCGGTGATGCGCGTCGTCAGATCGGGCACATCGCCGAACCGTTCGGTGACTTCGTCGATGACCTGCTGCGCCTTGGCGGGCTGGTTGGTGGTTTCGATGAAGACCGCGGCATTGAGCAGCATCGCGTTGGCCAGGTCGCGCCGGGCGGCCAGGGCGCGATCGGGCGGAAGCTGGGGCAACCTGGCGGTGACGAGTTTGTTGAAGTCGTCCACGCCGCTGAGCAGCGAAGTGGAAAGGATGGCTTTTTGATCGACCGGCGCGTCGGCCCAGATGGCGCCGAGGCAGGCGAGGCGTTCGTAGCGGGCGCTGAGGTAGGCCGGGTGATCCGCGCCGACCTTGTCGTAGGTTTCGACGGCCTGTTGATACTGGTCGCTTTCCCGAAGGAACGCGGCATAGTCGTAGATGCCGAGTTTGGCCAGTTCGGTGTTGGGGTATTTATCGACGAGCACTTTCAGGGCCGCGCCGTAGGCCTTGGCGACGGCGGGGGTGGATTTGAACTTGGCGTAGATGGGTTTGCCGAGGGTGACGACGGCCACGCCGATCGCCTGTTCGCCGCGCTGGGTGTCGGGGAACTTGTCGGCCAGTTCGGTGAAGGTGCGCAACGCTTCGCCGGCCTTTTGGGCGCGAAGCTGGGCGAAGCCCATGTAGAAGCGGGTTTCGACTTCGATGTCTTTCGTCAGGTCCGTGATTTTCAGCAGTTCGGCGGACAGTTCGACGACTTTGTCGTACTGCGCTTTACCGGCGGCCTGGTTGCCGGCTTCCCGCAACGATTCGCCTTCGTCGAACGCCCGACGAATCGCCGCGAACCGCACCGGCGGGGGCAGCACCGTCGAATCGAAGTTCGGCGGAATCTGAAGCGTGTAGCGGTTCTCCACGAATTGCTGCACGGGCACTTTCCACTGACCCAGTTTCGGGCTGTTGATCAGCTTCACGTAAATATCGAACGCCTTGTTCATCAGGTCTTTCTGGCGGGCGGGATCCTGCATCGCCAGCGCGGCCTGGTAGTCGATGTCGAACAGACGGTCGGTACACAGTACCAGGTTCAGCGGATTGGCCGCGGCGGCTTGCGAGGCGATCGACTCGCCGATCAGTTTTCTGACCGCGTCGAGTTGCCCGGCCTGTTGAAGCACCTTGGCGCGAGTCAGCTGCGCCAGCAGCATCGTGTAGGGTTGTGCTTCTTTGAATGTCAGCGCCTTGGTGGTTTGTTGATCGGCGATGTCTTTTTTCCCCCCGGCCAGCGCCACGTCCGCCGCGGCCAGGTGCATCATCACCAGCGTGTCGTCGCTGAGTTGGCGGCGCTCGGCCTGCGCCAGCACGTTGGTGATGTCGGCGGTGGCGATCTTGATGAGGTTGTCACGTTGCGTCTTGGCGTCGGGAAACTGCTTGAAATAGGGGCTGTCGTTGGTTTGGGTCAGGAGGTAGATCACGGCCCAGGTGCGGTAATAGGGGATGTTGACCTGGACATATTCCTGCATCCGGTCCCACCGGCCGGTGTTGACGTAATCGGTGGTGAAGTCCGGCCGGGCGCGAAGGATCGACGACAGCCGGTAGTGTTCATCCTCGGCGCGTTCGAGCATTTTGAAACTGCGCGCGGCGATTTTGTCCACGATTTTGCGTTGCGTGTTGTTGGGGAAACCCAGCAGCGCGAAGTCGCCGGCCTGGTACAGATCGGGCAACGCCGAGAGCAGCAGATGTTGCGCGAAATCCGACGACCAGCTCGACCGGCCCCAGTAGTTTTCATATGCCTTCTGCTCGAACAGGCGGTCGCTGTAATCGAAAATCAGATCGAGGGCGGACTGGTAGGCGTCCAGGTCGTCGCGCAATGACGGGAGCCAGGCATCGACCAGCCCGTCGCGCAGACCCGCGGCTTCGGAAGGGTTGCTCGGCGGCTGCTTGAGCAGTTCCGGCACGAGGGAGCCGAGGTTCATGTCCAGCAGGCCCTGGACGAAGTCGCGGTCGTTGACGGGACTGGCGTTGAGCGGGGTTTGCTGCGCCCGCGCCGGGCCG
>JBAYVY010000317.1:0-4063 GCA_041674345.1 Phycisphaeraceae bacterium
CGGACTCCTTTCCGATTCGCAGAGGGTGAACTATCCGCGAACATCGGCAGGAGTCCGATCTTTTGATGGAGGGAACCGCGCATAATTCACGCTATAAAATCGGCAAAAGTCGAGCGTAGGGGCACTGCGCGTGTGTCGGCGAGACCGAAATGCGGTGACAGCGGTAGTTCATCCTTTGAATCTTGTCGCGCAATGCCACCGCGATTCGTGATCGCAGCGCGAGCGGGACGACAATTTTTTCGCCGCTGTGATCCGCCATCCATCGGCGCAGCCCTTCGTGTTCTTTTTCCGGGGGCGGATTGCGATAATCGCCCGAACTGTGTCGTTTGTGTCCCCGTGACCGCCAACCGCGTTTGTCACTCCGGGGCGAAGGTCCGGGTTCCGGGTTGTCGCCGCGCGGCTATGAAGACGATCGACGCGTGTCGCGCAACAAAAAAGCCCACGGGCTCCTGTCCGTGGGCTTCGTCGGTTTCGTATCACGCGCTGGTTTACAGCAAGCCGTCCTGCTTGGCCATCAGCTTCATCAGATCGACGACGCGGTTGGAGTAGCCCCATTCGTTGTCGTACCAGCTCACGACCTTGTGGAAGGTCTTGCTGAGCGAAATCCCGGCCTTGGCGTCGAAGATGCTCGACAGCGGGCAGGTGATGAAGTCGCTGGAAACCACCTCTTCATCGGTGTAACCCAGCACGCCCTTCATCGCGCCTTCGCTGGCGGCTTTCATCGCCTTGCAGATGTCTTCGTAGGTGCATTCCTTGGCGGTGCGGACGGTCAGATCGACCGCTGACACATCCATCGTCGGCACGCGGAACGCCATGCCCGTCAGCTTGCCCTTGAGTTCCGGCAGCGCCAGACCCACGGCCTTGGCCGCGCCGGTGCTGGACGGGATGATGTTCATGTAAGCATTGCGTCCGCCGCGCCAATCCTTTTTGGACGGGCCGTCCTGCGTGGGCTGCGTGGCGGTGACGGCATGAATCGTGGTCATCAGACCTTCGAGCAGGCCGAACTGGTCGTTGATGACCTTGGCGATCGGCGCCAGACAGTTGGTCGTGCAGCTCGCGTTGGAGACGACGGTATGCTTGGACTTGTCGTAGTTTTTGTCATTGACGCCCATGACCAGCGTGGGCACCTGATCGGGGCTTTTGGTCGGGGCGGAGATGATGACGCGCTTGGCACCGGCGGCGATGTGCTTGCTCGCGGCTTCAAAGTCGGTGAACAGGCCGGTCGATTCGATCACGTAATCCGCGCCGACGGCTTTCCACGGCAACTGGGCCGGGTCTTTCACGGAGCAGGTCGGAATCTTGCGACCGTTGCAGACGATGGTGTTGTCGCCTTCGTGGGTGACCGAGCCGTCGAACGGGCCGTGGATCGTGTCATATTTCAGCAAGTAGGCGAGGTTGTCGGCGGTGACCAGGTCGTTGATGCCGACGATTTCGATGTTGGGATTGGCAGCGGCAGCGCGGAAAACCAGGCGACCGATGCGACCGAATCCGTTGATACCAACCTTCAGGGCCATGAGCGATGCTCCATTTCGTATAATGGGGGTTGTGATGGCGTTGCACTGTGCGATGCAACGGTTTTTACTCGAACCAAAGTCAAAAGACACTAGCGACACTCGGCTGAAAAGTCAACCCGGAACTCTACTTAACTGGGATATTCACCACGGAGAACACGGAGTTCACGGGGAAAAACATTTTGTAAGTCCTTTTCGATTCGTTCTCCGTGTCCTCCGTGTTCTCCGTGGTGAGTTTTTAGGAGCGTTATTATGCGAGCATTCAAAATCGACACCCTTACCGTCGGCCCCGATCAACCGCTGCTCATCATCGCCGGCCCCTGCGTCATCGAAACCCTCGACCAATGCCTCCTCATCGGCCAGCGGTTGCGCGATTGCTGCAAGTCGCTGGGATTCAGCTATGTGTTCAAGGCGAGCTTCGACAAGGCGAATCGTTCGTCGATCACCTCGCCGCGCGGCCCCGGCCTGGACGACGGCCTGAATATCCTCGCCAAGGTGCGGCAGAAGTTGCAGGTTCCGGTCACCACCGATCTACATGAATCCGGCCAGGCCAAGGCCGTCGGACAGGTGGTCGATCTCGTCCAAATCCCCGCGTTCCTCTGCCGGCAAACCGACCTGCTCGTCGCCGCCGCTCGCACCGGCAAACCCGTCAACGTCAAAAAAGGCCAGTTCCTCAGCCCCGCCGAAATGACCAATGTCGTCACCAAACTCGCCGAAGCCCAATCCGCTTCCGAGGGTGACAAAGGCATCATGCTCACCGAACGCGGCACCTTCTTCGGTTACAACCGGCTGGTCAACGACTTCATCGGACTGGCCGACATGATGGACCTCGGCTACCCCGTCTGTTTCGATGTCACCCACTCCACGCAACAACCCGGCGGCCTGGGCACCCAGTCCGGCGGACGCCCCGACCGCGCCCCGCTGCTCGCCAAACTCGCCGTCACCGCCGGCGTGCAAGCCCTCTTCCTCGAAGCCCACCCCCACCCGAAGAAGGCGCTGTCCGATGCCGCAACCATGCTGACATTGGAAGCCGCGGAACAGACACTCGCCGATGTCGCCAAACTTCGCAAAACCGCGGGAACACGAGAATAGCGAATGCCTTTTTTTGACGGCCACAATGACGTGCTGATTCGCCTGTCCGACGATCAGCCGCAGGCATGGCTCACCGGCCATCCCGCGACGCATCTCGACCTGCCGCGCGCACGGCGGGCAGGCATGTTTGGCGGTTTGTTCGCGATTTACACCGAATCCCAATGGGGCCAACCCATTGATCCCGCCGTCGCCGTCGCGCACACCGATTGCGTCATCGACCGGCTGAATCGGATGCTCGATCACGCGAACGACTCCGTGCGGTTGGTGCGAAACATGGCCGAACTGGATGCGTGCGTGCGGGCCGGCGCGTTCGCCGTCGTATTGCACATCGAAGGGGCCGAAGCCGTCGCCGCCGATCTGTCGAATCTCGATTACTGGTACGAACGCGGCGTGCGTTCGCTGGGGCTGACGTGGTCGCGCACCAATGCCTTCGCCCAAGGCGTCGGTCCCGGTGACACCGGCGAAGGATTGACCGCCGCCGGGCGCGATCTGGTCAGGCAGTGCAACGCACGAGGCATCGCCGTCGATCTGTCGCATCTCAATGATGCGGGTTTCCGGGATGTCGCCGACCTTTCACAAACACCACTGATCGCTTCGCATTCCAATGCCCGCCCACTTTGCCCCAACGAGCGTAATCTCACCGACGACCAACTCAACGCCATCCGTAACTCCGCAGGCATCGTCGGCATGAACTTTCATGCGGCTTTCCTGCGGGAAAACGGCACGCCACAGTCCACCAGTGTGCGAGACATCGCCGATCATGCTTGCTATATTGTCGATCGCATCGGCGTCGATCACGTCGGTCTTGGCAGCGATTTCGACGGTTGCGACATCCCCGCCGATCTGGTCGATGTCACCGGCCTGCCCCGCCTGGCCGACACGCTGCGCGACAGGGGCGCGAGCCAAGCCGACCTTGATCTGTTCAACTGGAAAAACTGGCGCCGCGTCCTGCAAGCCACATGGAAGTGATGCCGCTTCCCTCCCCCCAAGTCGGACCTGAGTCCTCCGGGGGCGAAGGTCCGGGTTCCGAAACACGCCCCCGCCGCTCGCGGCTTAGCGACCGCCCGAAAAGAAAGATTCAACACAAGAGGGCCACGGAGGAAGCAAACCAACTACGTTCCCGTTTTATTGCTCACTTGACGCTCGTGCGGACAAAAGCGATACTTCTGCCTCGTCAACCGGGGCCTCTGAACCCCCGAACCCCTCCCTCCCCCCCATGCCTCCCACACCCGACCATCCCGAAGTCATTGTCTGGACCGACGCTCATCGGGCCGACATCGTGCGTCAAATCCTCGGCCAAATGACCGAACTGAAAATCCTCGCCGTCGGCTCCCCCCGCCCCCGAAATCAGTCCAGCCCCCGTCCCGTCGAACTCGCCGAGTCCTTCTCCGCCGCCACCTTCGACGATCTGCGCCAGATGATCGTCCAATTGCCCGCACAATATCTTTTCCTTGCCACCA
>JBAYVY010000318.1:0-4007 GCA_041674345.1 Phycisphaeraceae bacterium
AACTTTTCGACGAGTTGCGTGGTGGTTTTCACACCGATGTCGGCCTGCAACAGCTTGGCCTCCAACTCATCGAGCAATTCATCGGTCAGCACGCGCCCGCGCAGCAGGACGCGCACGTCGGTGGCCAGCAGTTGCCGCGTCTTGGCGAGGCCCTGCTTGATCTTGTTGAAACTGATGCCGAATAGGGCCATGTGGGAGGGGTTAGGGGTTAGGGGTTAGGGAGGAAGGTTAATGACGAATGACGAAACTCGAATGACGAATGAAGTTCCAAATTCCAAAGTTCAAAACATGGGGGCTGCATTCACAAGTTTGGAATTTGAGCTTTGGAGTTTCATTCGTCATTCGAGTTTCGTCATTCGTCATTTTTCATCGCGTCGTCCAGCCACGCATCGCCGGCGGTTCGCGAGCCGTCCTGTCCACAGGGCGGGTTTGCCGGAACTTCGCCGCTCAGTAATTTCCGCATCATCTTGTCGAGTACGCCGTTGATGAAGGCGGGGCTTTTTTCGGTGCTGAACTTTTTCGCCAGCTCAATCGCTTCGTTGATGGCCACCTTGGCGGGCGTCGTTCCGCCGGCCATTTCCCACCACGCCAGTCGCAGGATCGCGCGATCCACCGCCGGTTGGCGATGCGCCGGCCAGGTCGGCGCCAATGCCGTGGTCAGCTCATCGGCTTGTTGACGCATCCGATACGCGCCCAGCGCCATGTCCTTCGCCTGTTGCTGTTGCGATTCGTTCATCGCCTCCAGCCCCAGCGAGCGCGCCACGGCCGCGACGTCCAGTTGCTCTTCATCGCGGGCGTCCAACTGATACAACGCCTGCAACGCCAGTTCACGAATATCGCGGCGGGTGGTCATAATGAAAGTCGGAAGTTGGAAGGCGGAAGTCGGAAGTGAAGAGGCGGGGCATTTACTTCCCACTTCCGACTTTCCACTTCCGACTTCCGGGGGCTTGGTTAAAGCTGTTTCATCACGTTCGCCATCTCGATCGCGCACACCGCGGCCTTCTCACCGGTGTTGCCTTGCTTGGTCCCGGCACGTTCGATGGCTTGCTCAATCGAATCACATGTCAACACGCCGAAAATCACCGGCACACCCGTGTCCAGCGACGCCTTGGCGATCCCGCTGGTCGTCGCGCTGACGACCTGATCGTAGTGCATCGTCGAACCCCTGATGACGCAGCCCAGCGCGATCACCGCGTCGTACTTGCCCCCGGAAGCCAGCTTCTTCGCAACGACGGGGATTTCAAAACTGCCAGGGACATGCACGACGGCCACTTTCTGCTCATCGCCGCCGTGACGTTTGACCGCGTCCAGCGCCCCGGCCAGCAGCTTGCCGGTGATGAACTCATTAAACCGGCTGACCACGATCGCCAGCTTCACGCCCGTCGCCACAAGGTTGCCTTCAATCACTTTGCTCATCACGATACACTCCATCCAAACCCGCCGAAAACAACAATTATACCCCAAACCGGGCCTGCCCGGGGGCTTACAACGCCGAAACCTCCGCCTGTCCCGACATTACCGAAAAAATACCGAACAAATACTTGACATCGCCAAATCGTTCGGGTATTGTACGGTCATGGTTCGACGCACCACCCATCACGACGATGCCCCATGTTTAGCGGGTGACGCGCAGCGTCCCCAACCCCTGAACCTCGGCTCCCCCGTCGGCAACCCGCCCGGCCATCACTTCCGGGGCAGAGGCGCTCAACTCAACCCCGCCAATCGCTTTGAATCGCTCCACCTCAACGTCCTCCAGGCCGACGACCCGTTGCCCGATGCCCCCGGAGGGCGGGGGCAATTCATTGCCCCCGCCGACCTTCCGGGGACAGAGCTTCGGGGGGCGGTGCTTCGGGGGGCGGTGCTTCCGGGGGTTCGCACCGAGGTCTTCGCCGACCGCACCCGCTCCATCATCAACCACGTTCAATCCCCCGACATCGGCTTCAACTGGACCCTCAATCCCTACCGCGGATGCGAGCATGGCTGCATCTACTGCTACGCACGACCCACCCACGAAAACCTCGGCCTGTCCTCCGGCCTGGACTTTGAAACACGCATCATCGCCAAGCCCGACGCGCCGGAACTGCTCCGTAAAGAACTCGGCAAACCCAAATGGACCGGCGAAACCATCGTCATGTCCGGCGTGACCGACTGCTATCAACCCGTCGAAGCCGAACTCCAAATCACCCGCCGATGCCTCCAAGTCATGGCCCACGCCCGACAGCCCGTCGCCATCATCACCAAAAACCGTCTCATCCTCCGTGATCTCGATTACCTGCAAGAACTGGCCCGACACAAGGCCGTCCACGTGGCCATCAGCGTCACCACGCTCGACAACGAACTGGCCGCCAAGATGGAACCCCGCGCCTCCAGCCCCCGCGACCGGCTCTGGGCCATCCGACGCCTCGCCTCGGCCGGCATCCCCGTCAGCGCCATGGTCGCCCCCATCATCCCCGGCCTGAACGACCGCGAAGTGCCGAACATCCTCAAAGCCGTCGCCGATGCCGGCGCCCAATCCGCCGGTTACGTCCTGCTTCGCCTGCCCTATCAGAACAAAACCCTCTTCGAGGACTGGCTCACCCGCCACTTCCCCCTTCGCAAACCCCAGGTCGAATCCCTCCTCCGCCAATGTCACGGCGGCGAACTCTACGACTCCGACTTCGGCACCCGACACACCGGCACCGGCCCCTACGCCCGACAACTCACCGCCACCTTTGAATTGTTCGCCCGCCGCTACCGCCTGTCAGACGCCCTGCCCCCGCTCAACCACAACGCCTTCCGCCGCCCCGTCAGTCACGAGCAACTGGGCCTGTTCCAGGCCGCGTGAATGAATGTGCAATGTCGGATGTGTGATGTCGGATGTGCGATGGTGATGCGTGATAGGTATCCCCCCGGCCCGCCCGCTTCAGCGGGCGGGGAGTGGAAAAATCTGCGATGTGCGATGGTGATGCGTGACATGCGATGGTAATGCGCGATGGGTGGTGGATGTCCCCCTCGGCCCGCCTGCTTCCTGGGGGTTCAGCAGGCGGGGAGTCGCGGATCGCACATTTCTCCACTCCCTACCCGCTGAACCCCCGGAAGGGCGGGCCGATTCATTTCTCGTACCGCTTGTACGGAATCGTCGGCAGGAACGCATCCAGTTCCATCGCCCGTTTCAGCGCCCGTTCCAACTCCACATACACCCGCGTATGCGGATACGTTCGCCGGTCTTTCGCGATGTTGTGTCGCTCGGATTGAATCAAAATGTATTTGTACGTTCGCCGAAATTGTTTTTCATCCCGCAGACATCCGTCAAAGTATTCGCGTCCCTTGGTGTCACGCCAAAAGTTTTCACGCCGTTCATCCAACACATCATTCACAAGTTTGGCGATCGACCCATGCAATCGCGGCATCATGCGTTTGAACGCCTCGCCCGAACGGTTGTAACCCAGCAAGTGATAGTGATTGTCAATCAGCGAAACGACGATGAGTTTGAATCCCGCTTCCTCGCAATAGTGTTCGAGTCGATCCCAGAACACTGCTTTGGCTGCTTCCGATGCGAACGCGGGAAACCGGTCCCGGCAGCGCGCGGTGATGAAATAAATCTGGTTGGGGCCTCTGAAAAACCGGGCGTTGATCCCCGGCAAGGCACTAAGAAGGGCCATGCCGGGGCTTGTTGGCAGGTTTTTCAGAGGCCCCGGTTGTCAACGTACCAGTGTCCCTGTCGGTGTTGCCCCCGGTAGGTTTCACGCCGGGAACGTGAACCCTTGCGAATCGGTTTGTACATGCGGGGGAGAATATCACATTCTCCGACTCCCCGCCCGCTTCCGGGGGTTCAGCGGGCGGGGAGTGGGAAAATCCGCGATCTGCGATGTGCGATGTGCGATTGAGACCTTTGAAAAACATCACTTGTAACCGTTCACGGGTTTAAAAACGGCGTTTTTGACCCAAAAACGAGGGTTGCAAGAGCCAAAATCGACCTTTTTCGTTAGCTTTCATTGGCTGACCCTCATTATTGGCTCAAAAACGGC
>JBAYVY010000319.1:0-3995 GCA_041674345.1 Phycisphaeraceae bacterium
GACCGGCCAGGAAGTTTCAATATTGGCGCTGGTCGATGGACGCGATATTTACGTGCTGGAACCGTCGCAGGATCACAAACAGGTCGGCGAAGGCGACACCGGCCCGAACACCGGCGGCATGGGCGCGTACACCCCCACGCCCGTCGTCGATGACCAGGCCATGACCGCCATCGAACGCGACGTGCTCGTGCCCATCGTCGATGCGATGCGCCGGGATGAGATCGACTACCGCGGTGTGCTGTATGCCGGAATCATGATGACCCCCGGCGGCATCAAGGTGCTGGAGTTCAACTGTCGCTTCGGCGACCCCGAATGCCAGCCGCTGATGATGCGCATGAAGGGCGACCTGCTCGCGGCCATGCTCGCGGTCTGCGACGGCGAACTGGCGGAGGTCGATATCCGTTGGGACCAGCGCGTGGCATGTTGCGTCGTGATATGCAGCGGCGGATACCCCGGCCCCTACACCAAAGGCAAGATCATCACCGGTCTCGACGACGCGGCGAAACAGCCCGATGTCATGGTCTTCCACGCGGGCACGGCGATGAACGAACACGGCGAAGTCGTGACCGCCGGCGGGCGCGTGCTGAACGTGACGGCCCTGGGCGACACGCTGGCCGAGGCACGCGACAAGGCGAACGCCGCGTGCGAAATGATCCATTTTGAAGGCGCGTTCCATCGCCACGACATCGGCGACCGCGTACTGCGACAAAAACACACGGCGAAAAGATAGTGCGATTGGCGTAAACCATCTTCATCCTCCGCGATGCGGGCTTCTGCCACTGCCGTTGACCGGGATCACGCACATTTGATGCGGTATTTACCGGATGGAACGATGTTCATAATATTCTATTTTCGTCGAATATAAAACAAGCGATTCGACTATGAATGCGTCGGGGGCATGGGGATTTTGGCGGGGTGGATTTTTCCGATTTCGGGTGATGGAGGACTATGTCGGTGGCGGTTTCGATTCCGACTCAGGGGCGGGACCGCTTTCAGGAGCGGACATTCCGGGGGCGGGGATGCTTCCGGGGGCGGGGATGCTTCCGGGGGCGCGGGCCGATCGTGGACAGATCGAACGGGCGGAAGCCGAGTTGGATCGCCGGGCTGTCGGGTGGGAGCGTGAAGTCGCCTTTGTCCGGGTTCTTGAAGCGGGGGTCGGCGATGACGTTGTGCCGGGCCGTGCCGAGGGTTCCGCGAAACTTCTTGTCATTCAATTCCAGCGGATGTCCTTTCCGGGGGTTCCGGGGGTTCCGGGGGTTCCGGGGGTTCCAGAACAGGTTGCGATCCATTTCATCGCCGAGCGGTCGCCAATTGCCATGCAGCACTTTATTCGTCGCGTTGTAAAAAATGTTGCCCGTGACAAAGTGTGAGACATGCGGCTCGATCCACGTCGAGGCGAAGTGCGCTTCGCGCGCCAGCGCGAAGATGTTGTTTCGCACGATGTTCTCCCGGCCGTAGTGCTGATGGAAACCGGGATGTTTGGTGCGGTAGGTCAGGTTGTTTTCGATCAGAATATGCGTCGAACCCTCGTCGGGGTAGATGCCCCATCCGCCGTAGCCGCGCGCCTCGATGTCGTGGAAGCAGTTGAAGCGGATGCGGGTTCCGACCTGGTTTCCCAGGGTGTAGATGCCGCCCATGTCACTCAACATGCCGCGTCCGATGTCATGCACGTGGTTGTATTCGACGACGTGCCCGAAGCATTCGGTTTTCGCATAGCCCCAGTTCCACCCGATGCTGATGCCGGTGTAATCGAAATCGTGAATGTGATTGTGCAGCACCCGGCAACCCGACGCCGCGCCGATCAACACGCCGCAGCCCGTGTGATGCCGGTGCCCGCCGTCGTGAATGTGGCAGTCGGTGATATCCACGCGCTGGCAACCGTGCCACACCTTGATCCCGCCCGCCCCCACGTCATGCACCTGGCAATAACCGAACGTCACATCCATGCAACCGGCGTTCAACTCCACCCCGTAACCATCCACATGCCCGATCTCGCAGTCGATGAAATGACAGTCGCGCACATGCGTCAGGTTCACCGCGCCAGGCACATGCACCGCCGACTGCGGCGTGGCGCTCATCTCCTGGTCGTCCGGCGTCCACTGCGTATGCGCGAAACGCACACCCACCCATCGCACACTGTCCAGCGGCTTGCCCGCCGCGACGGGCCGCCCCTCGTTACGCGGCAAATCTCCCGCCGCCTCGCACTCGCCGCTCATCGTCAACACCTGTTCCAGCGCCGGCGCGATCACTTCCGTGCCGCCCGGTGTTTCACCCTTTTTCGGAATGTAATACAACATCCCCGCCGGTCGATCCAAATACCACTGCCCCGGCTCCTCCAACGCCTCCCGCACATTCTCCAAATAATACGGCGCGCCCAGTTTGTTGAAGTCATCGGTCAGACGCATACGTGACGGCTGGTCCAGCGTCGCCGTCCGATTCGCAAAATCCACGTGCTTCAATTTCCGCCGCGTCGATATCCAATAGTGCAACGCCACCATCTCCACATCGCCCGCGTTGTGCAGTCCGCGCGGAATGTCGCCCTCCGCGAATTCAAAACAGTGTGTCGGCGTAAATCCCGGCGCGGTGTCCAAATCAATCCCCGGCAACGACACAATGCGATACTGCTCATGCCGAAAATCACGCGGCAGCGTCGGCCTCAACCGCCGCTCCCCGTTCACCCACAACTGGTTGAAGTTCCACTTCCCACGCTTGACCTCCGGCAAATACGCACGCCACGCCTTCACGCCGTTCTCCAGCGTCACCGCCTTGAACCCCGTGATCCGCCTCCCCCCCGACAGCACCGGCACGTTTCCGGGGTAACTTCCGGGGGCCGCCTCGATGCTCACATACCGGCTGACCACTTCGTTCTCTTTCGGATTGGCATTCGGCCCGCGCATCAAACCCGAATCCGCCACGCCCATCACAATCGGCTTGCGCAATTCATACCGCCCCCCGCCCAGCACGATCCGCACCGCCTTCTGATCTTTTCCCTTACCCTTGAGCTTGCGCGCTTCCCGCAACGCCCGCTCCACCGTGGCGAACGGCTTGCCCTTCGTCCCCAGTCCCTTGTCATCGCCCCGCGGCGAAACATACAACGTCACGACTTCCCTCACGTCACTCATCGCGGCAACCTTTCAAAACTTCGTATCGTTCCCAAAACACACGCTCCGCCTCTCGCGGCGGCATCGGCGCGATGCGATCCACAATCGCCGTCCCGCCGATCCATGAGTGAACATCGTAATGTGCGATGTCCAATGTGCAATGCGCGATGTGCGATTCCCGATATACTGCCGCGAATGACCGATTCAACATCCGCTGTGAACATTCAGAACGCCGACGCCGTGTGCGATCTGTTTGATCGTGCCGCGAAAGCCGCCCTCGATGACCCCAAGCGCAAAGGTTCCTCCGTGTTTCTTCCCCAACTTCCGGGGCAACTTCCGGGGACATTGCTCATCGCCGGCGACCTGCACGATCATCGCGTCAATCTCCGCAAGATCATCAACCTCGCCGATCTGTCTCACAACCCCGCCCGCCATCTGGTCATGCAGGAACTCATCCACGGCCCGCGTCTGGTCAACGGCATGGACCTCAGCTATCGCACCAGCGCACAAGTCGCTGAACTCCAGATTCAATACCCCGGCCGTGTCCATGTCCTGCTCGGCAATCACGAATTGTCGCAGATCGGCGGAGTCGATATCGCCAAGCACGGCATCAGCGTCGTCGATGCCTTTCACGCCGGGCTGGACTACGTGTTCGGCGACGACGCCGATCGTGTGCATGAGGCCTACACGCGCTGGGTGAAAACCAACCTGCTGGCCGTGCGATGCGCCAACGGCTTGTTTTGCAGCCACTCGCTGCCCGCCGGTTTCAAGGCGAAATTATTCGACCCCGCCGTGCTGGATCGTTTGCCCACCGAGATTGATTACTCGATGCCCAACGGTTCGGCGCACCTGCTGGTCTGGGGCCGGAACATCGACGCCCAGTGGGCCAAAGAC
>JBAYVY010000320.1:0-3966 GCA_041674345.1 Phycisphaeraceae bacterium
GCCCTTTTGGAGCAGCAGCCCCGTGGCGTAACGCTGTTCCGAGTGCCAGTCCTTGAAGTACGCATCCCCGCCGTAGTCGATGACATGCCGGCACCAGATCGCCTGCACTTCGCCGATGCGGCCCTCGACGATCCACTGCTTCATCTTCTCGATCACCGGGAAAAACCGCATGTTATGCCCGACATAAACCCTGGCGTTGTTCTGTTTGGCCGTTTGCAGAACGCGGTCGCAACCGGCGATGGTGATGGTCATCGGTTTTTCGAGATAGACCGACTTGCCCCGGCTCAGCGCGGCGACGGCGTGTTCCTCATGCCAGTAGTCCGGCGTGGTGACGAAAACGATGTCGATGTCGTCCCGCTTCAGCAGTTCCTTGTAGTCCGTGGTGGTGAACAACTTGTCGCCGAACTCCTTGCGATATTCTTCGAGGATGTCCGGTTTGATGTCGCACACCGCCGCCAGTTCGTAACCTTCTTCGGGCCGGTGCGCCAGTTTGCACAAGTGTCCGCGCCCGCCGGCACCAATCGAACCAATTTTAATCGTCGCCATGAATCGCTCCTGTTGATTGCTTGCGGCAATCAGTCGGTGGATGTCGCATCGCACCGGGAAAATCCGCCGGATGAAGGAATGTTATCTTATCCGATAATAAATTGCGGACAAGAGCCGCATGTCGCCGGATCAGGCCGATGTTCGTCTTGCCTTGCCCTTGGCCCTCTCCCGAATCATTGGGCAGACCCGCCATGCACCCGTTCCGGGGGTTCGGGTGATTCCGGGGGTTCGGGGTTCGTGTAGAATGAAGCGATTGTCCGAATCCCAGGAGCGTATCGTGCCGTTCAATCGTGTGGAACAGGTGTTGGAAGAATTGCGTCGCGGGCGGATCATCGTGCTGGTCGATGATGAACGCAGGGAGAACGAAGGCGATCTGATCTGCGCCGCCGAGCATGTCACCCCCGGCATTGTTAACTTCATGTTGAGCGAGGGGCGGGGGATGTTGTTCGTCGGCCTGAGCAGCGACATCTGCGCGCAACTGGACCTGCCCCCGCAGACCGCGATCAACACCACGCAGAAGGGCACGGCCTACACCGTCACCGTCGATGCCCACCACCGGTTCGGCATCACCACCGGCGTCAGTGCCGCGGATCGCGCCGCCACCATCCAGGTACTAGCCAACCCCGCAAGCAAACCCGATGATCTGGCGCGGCCCGGCCATGTTCAACCCATCCGTGCCCGCGAGGGCGGCGTGCTGGTCCGCACCGGACACACCGAAGGCATGACCGACCTTTGCCGGCTGGCGGGCCTGCGACCGGCGGCCATCGGCATCGAAGTGATGAACGACGACGGCAGCATGGCGCGACTCCCGCAACTCCAATCACTGTGCGAAAAGCATAAGTTGAAAATGTGCAGCGTGGCGGACGTGATCGCCTATCGCATCGGGCGCGACAAACTGATCGAACGCATCGACGAGGCCGATTTCACCAGCGAATACGGACGGTTTCGATTGATCGCTTATCGCAGCCGCACCGATGCCCTGCCGCACATCGCGCTGGTCAAGGGGCGGGTCGGCGGGCAGATCATTGATGAGCCGGTGCTGGTGCGCATGCACAGCCAGAACCTGTTGGGCGATGTGCTGGGCGACAGCGGGATGCCCAGCGGGCGCACGCTTCACGCGGCGATGCGCATGATCGAACAACAGGGCGAAGGCGCGATCGTCTATCTGCGACAGGACGGCATGGGCACCGGGCTGCTCCAACGCTTGCAGACATTGCACGAGGCGGAAGAGGACGAATCCCGGCGGGAAGCGCGGCAGGCCATCGCCAAGCTCGACTACGGCGTGGGTTCGCAAATTTTGCGTGACCTGGGTCTGCGCAAACTCCGGCTCATCACCAACCACCCGCCGCGTCTGCACGGGCTGGAAGGATTCGGGCTGGAGATCGTGGAGCCGGTGGGGGTGGAGTGAAACCCGAAACCCGAAAATCGAAATCCGAATCAAACCCGAAATCCGAAAGGAACGCGCTATTCCGTTTCGGATTTCGGGTTTCGAGTTTGATTCGAGCTTTGAGTTTCGAGTTTCGATCCGTCCTCCCTCGCCTGCGTGTTACCCGGCGATTCGCGCTTGGCCGTCGGGGGCGTCGTCCCGGCTTCTTCACGCTTGTTTTCCACGAAATCCCCCATTCGCCGGCCGATCTGCTTGCCCGCCCGGTCCAGTTGATCCAGCCCCAGGCCCAGAATTTGACGGAAGAATATCCGTCGATTGACCGATAGATGATTCTGTCGGCCCGGATCGGACGGATCGGACGTATCGGACTGATTGGGATGATTCCGGGGGTCGCTCATTGCTTGGCTCGTGACCTTTGCGGTACTATCCTATTCCTGTAAAGTCGGTCTGACCACCTGAGGATACCCATGAAACGCACCGCCCTGTTACTGTTGACCATCGCTTCGCTGATCCTTGCCGGTTGCGGCACCGCCAACATGACCTACGTCATGTCGCTGGACCGCCACAGTTTCCTCAGCACGCCCTCCCTGCCGCTGACCTTCGTCCTGCGCGACACCATCGAGGGCAAGGAACTGCTCCGCATCGACATCCCCGTCAATAAAACACTCGTCGTCGATCTCGATCACGACGCCACGTGGGTTCCCAACCAGGGCGGCGCTTCCCCCGCGACGAAAATCCACTGGGAAATCGTCGATTCCGATTCCGACTTCACCGGCCTGCTCGGCAATCAAAAAGACCTGCCCGGCAACGACGTGATGATGAAACTCGAAGTCCGGCCCAGGGAGTCCGTCGCGCTGGCCAAAACCCCCGCCTATCAACCAACCGCCAGCGCGGCTCGCTTAACCGAGTCCAGCCCCGCCCCCGCGCCCCAATCTCCCGTCTATCAACCCGCCGAACCGCAACCCCAGGTTGAACCCGCTCCCGCCACCCCCGGAAGTTCCACGCCGGGGCAGAGCGAGTCTTCGAGCGCCGCCCCGGGTTCTTCGCAACCTGCTCCCGCAACCCCCGCCGCGGAACAACCCTCGCAACCCGCCGCCACGCCTGCTTCCGGCAGCGCCAATAAAGTCAATCTTCCGGTCCCCCAAGGCCCGGCCGTCCGCGAAGCCCCCAAGTATCAGCCGCAGGAACCCGCGGAATCCTCGCAGCCCTCCGAACCGACGAAGCCCTCCGAACCCGGCAACGGCGAAGACCTCCAAAAAGCCCTCGACTGATTTCAATGCCGGATGTGCGATGTCGGATGTCGGATGTGAACAAACCATTTTCCCCGTTTAGCGGGCGGCACGAAGTGCCCCTCGCTCATTCACTTCAACAATCCCGCCCCCGCCAGCAGGTGAACCGTCGCGATCAGCATCACCAATCCCCACAGCAGAAGGATGCCGAAAAACCAACCCGCCACTCGCCAAATCTTCAGCGCGGTCGCATCCCAGAACTGCACGCGCTGACCCGCGATGAACTGGAACAAACCGAAAATATAGAAACTCGCGCCGAGTACCAGCCCCAGCCACGGTTGCCACGACACGCTGTTGGTTTTGCTCAGCGTCCAGATCATCGCCCAGTGCGTACACGCCGACACCATCGCAAAGAACGCCGCGCTCCGCCACGACATCGCCCGCAGCCACGCCATGTAAACAAACGGCCCCCACGGAAAAAACACATATGCCACCACCCACCCGATCAGCGATCCGCGCGAACGAAACCCGCCCGGCTCCGCCGATCCATCGCCCCGCTTTGCATCCAACGTTTTGCCCTCGGCCGCGCCCATAGCTCCTCCTTATTCTCTACCAGGTGCAGCCGTTTCTTCACTCAGCGGGAGTGCCATCGGAAGCGCCTGCTCCTCGGCTGTCGCGATTGTAGCCGTTCACGGATTTCAATGCAACAGGGCGGGTTTGACCGATATAGCTGGGGATGACGGATGACCAGATCGAATCGTTGAGCGAGCCGCAGTTGATCGCGTTGGTGCGTGAACTACTCGC
>JBAYVY010000321.1:0-3957 GCA_041674345.1 Phycisphaeraceae bacterium
CGGCGTAGATGCCGGCGACGTCCACGACCGCGCCGTTGCCGAAGGTGACGCCGGCGGGGTTGACGAAATAGACGATGCCGTTGGCCGAGAGGTGGCCGTTGATGCTGGTGGGCGCCGCGCCGTCGATGCGGTTGAGGACCGCGCTGGTGGCGTTGAGCTGGTTGAAGCGCACGTATTCGCTGGCGCCGATGTTGAAGGACTGATAGTTGATGATGGCGTTCTGGGTGGCGACATCAATGACGGTGTTGTTGCCGTTGGTATTGATGTTGGCCTGCCCGGCGACGACATCGGCACCCACGGGACCGGCCTGGGCGGGTGTGACGGACAAGCCCAGCAATGCCGCGAGGGAAATCGACCCGGCGATCAGGCGCCACGACGCATTGAAGGTACGGATGTTCACGTTCCGACTCCTGCGATTTTGGTCATCCATGATGCACAATTCTTTCAGACCGGCCCGCGCTGTCCGACTCCCGACGGACGGGTGGGCGAAGGTATCGTATGTCAGGCCCGGTAGGTTTTTCATGTTCAAGTTCGTAAATCTCATTGAATGCCAAGCCGCGAGCGGCGGGATTAGTACAGGATGGTTCCGACGACGTGGAAGCGGTTGTCGCCTTCGTTCGCCAGGGCATTGCCCTGTGCTTCAATGGCTTTGAGGACGTAACCCCAGTCCACGCGGATGGAGAAGTTGCGTTTGAGCAGCAATTCGACGCCCACGCCGGCGCTGAGCAGTTCGTGATCGTCTTCAAAAGCCACTTCACGCTTGGAGTTCATGGTGAAGCCGTAATCGACGAAGCCCTTGAGGATCAGATCCCAGTCGGGCCGCCCGAAGACATATTGCGGGGCCCACTTGAAGGGGTGGCCGAAGACCGAGCCGGGTTCCTGATTGGGGGCGAAGACGCGGGGGAGGTGGAAGCGATATTCGGCGCTGGCGATGAAGGCGGTGTCGGCGGCGGTGATGGACTCATCGTAGCCGCGGACGGAGTAGAGGCCGCCCACCGTGCGTTCGCGCTGGGGATTGAGGCGGGTGTTCATCGCGTACTGGCCCTTGAGGGACAGGGCGATTTCGTGCGCCAGCGTGGAGGATTCGGGGGTGGAGGGGTCTTCCCACGCGGCGCGGTTGAGGATCGGTTCGAGATAGAAGGTCTGGAGCATGTCCCACTTGAGGGCGCGGGCGTCGGGATCGGCGTTGATGCGGCCCAGGCGGGTCAGGTCGGCGGCGTCGGTGCCGGCGACGGCGGGGGCGTTGATTTCAAAATCGAGGTTGGCCAGCGTGGTGGCGGTTTCGGTGATGCGTTCGTATTTCAGGCCGACGTGCGGGAGGAAGAAGTCGCTTTCGCCTTTGGAGAGGGTGGCCCCGAAATTGGTTCTTTCGGTGACATCGACGTTCTGCCACCTGGCGCCGACGACCAGGTCGAGGAATGATTGGTTCTTCTGGAAGAAGTTCCAGATCAGGTCGCCGCCGACGTTCCATTCGTGGCCGGTGAAGTCTTCACTGGCGAAGCCGACGTCGGACGCGGTGAATTCGCTCCAGTCGCCCAGCACGCGCCAGCGGAGGCGCTGGGCGTCGAAGAAGGGCGCTTCGTAGGAACCCATGACGGCATGGGCCTGCTCGAAACCGGCGGTGATGTAGTCAACGGCCAGCACGTCGTCGTGGTTGGTCAGTTGGTTATGAACGAAGCCGAAGCGTTCGCGCCATTCGTCGGTCTGGGCCGTGCCGGTGTTGGACGCCTGGGCATAGACGACCCAGGGCTTGGATTCGGTCACCAGAAAGTCGAGGTTGATGGCGCCGGGCAGTTCGCCGGGGCTGACCGCCAGATCGACGCGGCGGCCGGGGTGACGGTTCAGCCAGTAAACGTAACGGTCCAGTTCATCCTTGCGGAGCAGGTCGGTGGTGCCGTCCTTGCCGCCGGGCTGGACGGGGCTGTTGGCGACGATCTTCTGATGCAGCGGATTATCCACGCGCTCGGCCAGCTCGACGCGTTCGCCGGCGGCGATGGTGCGGACGGTGCTGACCAGGCCGGTGCGGACATCGACGCGAAGGGCCGTCTGCGTGTCCGGCCGCTGATCCGAACCGTCGGAAGTGATGTCCTTTTCATCCGGCGCGACGTACACGCCGATGTAGCCCTGTTCGTTGAAGGTACGGACCAGTTGCTGGTCGATGTAGCGGACGGCCGATCCGTACAACCCGCTCTTGGGCAACGTCGGCAGGTCGCTGACCTTGATGACGCGATTGCTCTCCGCTCCGGTGCGGGGCGCGACGTAGCCGTCTTTCACTTCCGTCAGCGTGACGGTCGTATCCATCACCGCGCCCAGCGAAGGCAGGCCGGGATGATCCTCGGCGTATTCCAGAATGATCTGGCTGACCGGGTAACGCTTGCCGTCGGCTTCCACGGCGTCGGGCAGATTTTCGGGGGCGATTTGCAACGGGGCGGCTTCCGGGACGCCGGGGGCCTTGACCACGAACACCGGACGTTCAGGCATCTGGCCCTTGCCGATGGCGATGCGCAACGCCGTCTGATTGGCGAACCGCACGTCCTTGCCCGACTCATCTATGTCCCTGACGCTCGGCCAGGCGAACAGGTCGCCGTGACCCGAAGCCGCCAACGCCTTGGTCAGCGATTCGCAAACGTCGTACAACGCGCTGTTGTAGAAAACCTGGTTGCCCAGCTTGGGCACATCGACCAGACGGACGACCATCTGCTTCACGCCATCCCGCGCGGCGAACATGCCCTGCTCGCTCTCGGCCAGGTTCACTTGCGTCTGGAGCAACGCCTTCACATCGAGATGCCCTTCGACATCCTTGCCCTGTTCGAGAATGAACTGGCTGATGGGATACGTCCTGCCGTCGCGGGCGTCGGGGGTTTCCCAGATCGGCCCGACACGCAACGGCCGGCCGCGGCCGGTCATCGAGTGAACCACCAGCCGCAACGCCGTCTGACCCGGCAAACGAATGTCCTTGCCGCTGGTCGTGTCGATGTCTTCGGGATCGGCCGCGACGGTGATGCCCGCGTAGCCCCATTCACGGAAGTAGCTGACCAGCACGTCGCTCATCGCGCGGATCGCGCTGGCGTGCATCCGCTTCTGCGTCAGCGTCGGCACATCCATCAGCTTGATGGCGACCATCGGCAGCCCCTGTCTCGCCGACACGTAACCGCTGTCGGTCTCCGACAGCTTCACGTCCAGTTGCATCATCAGCTTCGTCGGAGGATGCACCGGCAGATCCTCGCCGAAGTTGATGAACAACTGGCTGACCGGATACGCCGGTCCATCCTCGGCTGTGGCCTGCGCCGCGCGCAGATTGCTGACGGACAACCCCAGCATGACCAGCAACATCGTGCCCAGGCACAACGCGCTTCGGCTGCTCGTGATCGTCCAACCCGCGGCACTTGGCCGCACAGCATGGCTGTTGCAATTCATTTCGCGCCCTGAATATGCTTCGTCCACTCCGAGTCAATCGGAACCCGTCCGTAATGTAATCCTTGCCCGATCAACCCATCTGCGTCCCATACACTGTCCGGTCAAGCGACTTGTTCGTCCCCCCCCCCTGACCTCTCGACCAAACTTGAATGGTAGTATCGGCAAAGTGGGCAAGATATGTCAAGTCCCTTGTTGCAAAATTGTTAACTCCCCGATCCGTCCCGCCATCCCCCTCTCGCAAGCCGATACATCAATCCCCCAAAAAACACCGGAGATTCGCCACTTAATCACTGCGGACCGGTTCGTTGGCGCGACCACGATTTTCTTTCGGATTTTTCTCCGTTGCGCCGTCCGTTCGCCGCTTTCGACTCCTTCGCCGCGCCATTTGCCCCATCCCGCAAGGGAATAACCATTGGAGTGCAGCGGGGCGATTCGTGTCGCCCGCTAAACGCTCGCGCCTCCGCTTGCCTCCAACTTCCCCATCAGTGATACTTCGTTCATCTTCGGGACAACATCTTCTTGAGGGGACTCGCTCATGTC